>NZ_JBIEIS010000014.1:0-222063 GCF_043496855.1 Nonomuraea sp. JJY05 | reverse complement strand
CTGCGCCCCCGCCGCCCCCCCCCAGGTCCGCGACGCTGGACTCCAGCGCCTTGGCGTACGTCACGTCCCTGGTGAGCCGCTCCGCCAGTGCCTCAGGCCGTACCCGGCCGAGATACCACCGGCTGAGCCAGGCCCACCGCGCGGCGAGTCCGGCGCGCGGCTGGAGGAAGAACGGCGACACGAACGTGAGCCGGTCCACCAGGTCAGGATGGGCGACGGCGGCCTCCAGGGCGGCCGCCGCCCCCACCGAGTGCCCCACCAGGTGACGGGCACCGGTCTCAGCCACGAGCGCGACCAGCCAGCGCGACCAGTCCTCCCGCCGTCCCGCGCTCAGCCCCAGCCCGGGCAGGTCCACGACGCGGGCGTGACCCAGCGACTCGGCGGCCGGGCCCCAGGTGTCGGCGTTCACCGGCAGGCCAGGCAGCACCACGGTGGGCGCGTCCGGTTCGCCGAGTTCGAAGGTCCGGACCCCGCCGACCACGGTGAACCGCCGCCGGCCGGCGGGGGCGGCTCCGAACCGGTTGGCCGCCAGATGGTCGGCCCAGCGCAGGACGGACGTGGTGACGTCCGGCATGGCCAGGCCGTGCCGGGCGGCGAAGGCCTGCGCCGGTCCCGTGGGATAGCGGTCGTCCGAGAGGAACGTCAGGGTCTCCGGGTCGGCCTTGGTGAGCCACCGTGGCAGGCGCCTCAGCAGAGGCACCGGGATCCGCGTACGCGGCGCCCTGACCTGGTAGTGCTCCGCGACGCGGGTGAGCAGATCGGGCAGCGCGGGTGTGTCGTCGTCGAGCACCCAGTACGCGCTCCGCCCGGCCGCCTCGTCCAGCGGGAGCAGGGTCATGAACCGGGCGAGATGGTCGACCGTGACCACGGGTACGAACGTCGTGGCGTCGCCCGGCAGCGCCGGCATGGTGCCCTGCCAGATCTCCTTCACGCTCGACGCCAGGCCCAGTTGCTGGTCCGACTCGCCGGTGACGCTGTCACCGATCACGCTGGACGGGTTGACGACGGACCAGGGGACGCCGAGCCGGTCCGCGGTGGCCTGGAGCACGGCGTCCGCCTCGACCTTGGACGCCTCGTACGCCCCCAGCGCCTCGTACGTCTCCCGTCGCCGCTCGTCGCTCCAGGGCCGCGGATCCTGCCCGCCCACCCGGTACCCGGAGACGTGCACGAGGCGGCGCAGCCGGGGCAGCCCCGCCGCGAAGGCGACGATGGCGCGGACGCTGTCGACGTTGGCATGGCGGGCCTCGTCCGCCGGCATCCCGAACCGGTAGGCGCCGGCGCAGTTGTAGATCTCGGTGACGTCCGCCGCGTCGCCGTGGATCAGCGACGGCGTCTCGAAGTCGACCCGCAGATCGGCCGGAGCCTCGCCGTGCCCGTGCTCCTCCAGCCAGCGAACGAGCCGCCGGTACGACTCGGGGCTCCGGTTGGCCGTGCTCACGCGTACCCCGGACTGGCCGAGCGCGAGGATCAGATGGCGGCCGATGAGACCCGTCGCCCCGAACACCAGAGCGTGCCGGCTCATGACGACGGCTCCCCCGTCAGAGGGCGGTCCAGGATCGCGGCGATGACCTCGGCGGCGCAGCGCAGCGGCTCCGTCGACCGCTGCGCGCGTGACAGGATCATCGCCCCCTCGACCGTGCTGACCACAGCCGTCGCCAGCGTACGCGCGGCGGAGGCCGGACGTCCCTGGGCGGCGAGGTATTCGGCCATGGGGTCGATCCAGGAGCCGAAGGCGTTCGCGCAGGCGTCGCGGAGCCGCTCGCTCTGCGCGCCCATCTCCAGCGTGACCACCGAGACCGGGCAGCCCAGCTGGAAGTCGCTGTCCGTGAGCATCCCGCCCAGCACGTCGATCACGCGGCGGACCACGTCGCCCGGGCTGCCCGGCTCCAGCGCCGACCCGACCACGAGGGCGCGGAACCGATCGGCCGCGAGCTCGACGGCCTTCTCCCCGAGCGCCTCCTTCCCCTCGGGGAAGTGGAAGTACAGCGACCCCTTGGGGGCGCGGGCGTGCTCCACCACGGTGTTGAGGCCCGTGCCGCTGTAGCCGCGGGCCTGGATCAGTTCGAGCATCGACTCGACCAGCCGTGCGCTGGTCTGGGCGCCTTTGGTGCCAATCATCCCGAGATAATAGACCGGTCTATCTATTTTTTCCACATCTCCTCACCTCCCGCTGACCGTCCCCCGCGACACGGCCGGCCGAGGTGCGCGGCGGCGCAGGCGTCGCGGAACAAGCCGCTGACAGCCGGCGGCGACGATCCAGTGGCCGGGCGAGGTCGATCTGCCCTCCGCCGAGGTGTTCCGCGGGAGTTCGGTGTGTCAGGGGCGGCCGAGGCCGGCGTCGCGGGCGCGGATGATGGCCTCGGCGACCCGCGGGCACGAGCGCGGGGATACTACATGCGCGGGTTCCTGGCCGTGCTGCAGTCCGATCCGGCCGCCGCCCGTCCGGCACTCGAACGGGCGGTGGCGGCCGCGCGGGAGGCCGACCTGCGTTGCCTGCTGTCGCAGTCGTTCTCCCTCGCCGCGATCGCCGCGAACATGGCCGGCGACCACACCTCCACCAGGCGCCTGTCCGAGGAGGCCCACGATCTCGCGGCGGACCTAGACGACCTGCCTGCCACACTCATGGCGCTGCAGTCGCGAGCGCTGATCGGCCTGTCCGACGGCGATCTCGACACCGTCCGAGCCGCGGCGTCGCAGGGCGTGCGGCTCAGCCGGGAGGCGGGCGACCTCTACAGCCTCGGCATGATGCTGCTGAACCTCGGCTCCGCCATGCTGATGGCCGGCGAACTCGACGAGTCGAAGCCGCTGTTCACGGAGGCGTTGCGGCTCGCCCACCTGATCGACGACCGGGTGGCGCAGTACTGCCTGCTCGACGCCCTGGGCTGCCACGCGGCGGGCTCCGGCCGGGCGCGGCTCGCCGCGCGGCTGCTCGGCGCGGCGGAGACCGTACGCTCGGGCGCCGGCGCGAGCATCCAGCCGTTCCTCATCCGGCTGGTCGCCCGGGCCGAGGAGGCGGTGACGTCGACGCTCGGCGAGCCCGGCTTCAAGGCCGAGTACGAGGCCGGCGGGCGCCTGAGCCGGGACGTCGCGGTCAGGCTGGCGCTCGGTGAGCCGGCTCCCGCCGCCCGGGCCACCCCCGCCGCCGACGCGGGGCCGCTCGCGAAGCGGGAGGCGGAGGTCGCCCGGCTGGTCGCCGACGGGCTGAGCAACAAGCGGATCGCGGCCCGCCTGTTCATCTCCGAGCACACCGTCGACAGCCACGTCCGCAACATCCTGAACAAGCTCGGTTTCAACTCGCGGGCGCAGATCGCGGCCTGGATGGCGGCCTCCGGTCAGGCGGACGGGCGCAGCAGTACGGCCAGCGGGTCCGCCACCTTCGACGAAGGGTCGTCGGACACCGTGTAGACCCGTCCCGCGCCGTTCCCGACGGTGATCCGGTAGTTCATCAGGTCGGCGCCCACCTCCCCGGACCCGCCTGCGGCCGCGGCGGCGTCCACCGCGGACAGCGCCTCGTACACCTTGGCGGCCTGCTGGTCGGGGAGGTCGTCGGTGTCGTACTCGGCGACGTTCTCCTCGATGCCGGCGAAGCCGCCGGTTCTCTCGATCTTCACACGCATGTCTGACTCCCCCTGCCGCACCGCACGATACGGCGAGGTTCTCGCCGGGTCGGTGGTTACTTGAACGCCTTCTTCAGCGCGCTCAGTTCCGTGGCGAGGATGTCGTCGTCGTGCAGCTCGCCCTTGGTCGTCAGCCTGCCGGCGTCGATCACCTGGAACTCCGGCAGCTGCATGGTGCCGCAGCAGGTCGAACGGTCCTGCACGGCGCGCAGGCTGGCCGACGACGCGTCGGCGGGCTTGACGTTGGTGACGTCCTTCGCGGTCTTGCCGTCGCCGGTGTAGTCGGCGTTCATGAAGTCCATCTCGCCGGAGAGCATCTCGGAGAACGGCGTGGGCGACGCCACCACCTCGCGGAAGGCGAACCGGTTGCGGATGAAGGTGCGGTAGATGTTGGGATCGCCCTGGGCGGCCGAGATCTGCAGCATCTGGTTGACGACGTCCGTGTAGGTGGCCTTGGCCGCGGGCGCCTTCACGATCGCCTGGAACAGCAGCCTGCACAGCTGGTTCGCGACCTCCATGAGGATCACGGTGGGGCTCTTGAGCGCGCCCTGCCTGGTGCGTTCGAACGCGTAGATGTCGGCGAGCACATCGTAGATGCCACCGGTGAACACCTGCGAGATCGCGTGCACCTCGTTGCTGACCTCGCTCAGCTTGAGGTCGTTGTCGGCGTTGCGCAGGCCGAACGGCCGGCCGAGTGCCTGCCCGAACTGCTCGGCCAGGGCCGACAGGAACGACGTGGCGTGCAGGTTGGCCTTGGTGAGCGCGACGAGCGCCTCGGCCTGGTCCGGCTGCGCCAGCGTCATGAAGACGGCGGTCAGGTCGCCGAACGACTCGTGCAGGCCGCCGGTCTGCGGCGGGTTGTCCGCGGCGAGCCAGCCCGGCTTGAGCCCGTCGAGGATCGCGTGGCCGGTCTCGTGCGCGACGATGTCCAGCGAGCGGCAGGTGAAGACCTGCTGCGTGGTGCCGGTCGGCGTGAAGAAGAGGAACTTCAGCGCCTTGGCCGTCCTGCTGTAGAACGCGTTGGCCCCGACCGCGGCGCGCGGGAAGACGGTGAGCCGGTCGAGGTTTCCGCCGGTGTTCCACGCGAACGGGATGGGCGTGCCGCCGGTGTGGCGCTCGTACATGGTCAGCGTCTCCCGGACGACCGCGTAGGTGTGCGAGCAGTCGAACTCCGGCGAGTTGGGGACGAAGATGAAGTCACCGTTGACGCTGCGGGCCACGGGCGTGGTGCCGGGCAGCTGGGTGACGATCCGGGCGTCGGTGGGCCCGTTGAGCACCGGGCTGGGGACGAAGATCGGCCTGACGCCGAGTTCGGCGACGGTGGGGTCCTGCTTGTAGACGAGAATCCGGGGGCCGACGATCGGCGGGATCGGGATGGGCACCGGGGCCGGGGCCGCGCGCTGAACGGGCGCGGATTCGACGGTGAACGGCGGCTGCAGCAGCTGCTTCGTCGTGTCGGCCACGGCCGTTCCGGCGACCGCGCGGCCCTCAGGGACGCTCTTCTCCCGCACTTCCTGAATGATCATCTGATCTCCACTCCCCGTAACTCGGGCGCGGCGACAATTTGGACGCGCCTATCGAGTCGTGCCCGGACTCGGATAATCACGTGCACATGGGAAATCAAAGGTTCGATCGGACGCCCTGCTAGGGCGTCCGCAGCCCGGGTGGCACGATCTTCTCGTACGCGGGGAGGTGCTTGACCAGGCCGGTCGCGCGGTGGAAGGCGATGGCCGTGTCGAAGGAGGCCCGCGTGAAGCCGATGATCTCCGGTATCTCCGTACGCATGAGACCCGGCAGCTCGGTCAGCGCCTTCGGGTCGATGCCCTTGAGGTAGACGGTCAGCAGCCGCGTGATCTCGACGGGGTCGGCCTGGTGGATGAAGCGCTGGGCGCGTTCGAGCGCGGCCTGGAAGGCGGCCACCTCCTTGGGTTTCTTGTCGATGATCCGCTGGGTGGTGAACACGACGCCGTGCGCGGTCCGTTCCAGGCCGGGCACGTCACCGGCGGCGGGCGAGATGTAGCGGGTGCCGATGCCGGCGGCGGCCGCCTGCTGGGCGATCGGCTGGAAGAAGGCGAGGGCGTCCACCCGTCCGGCCTTGAGCGCGCCGAGCGCCGAGGCGGTGCTGCCGAGGTTGACCAGCTCGCAGTCGGTGGCGGAGTCCATGCCGACCTTGGCGAACAGGTAGGTGACCAGCGCCTCGGTCCCACTGCCCGGCCCGGTGATGCCGATCTTCTTGCCGCGCAGGGCGCGGATGCGCTGGTCGAGCGGGCGGCGTCGTCGAGCTGCGTCGGGCGCAGCCGGTCACGGCCAGGACGACTGGGTGAGGTAGCCCAGCTGTGTACGTGGGCCGGAGACCGGCTCGCCCCGGTAGGCGACCGAGCCCGCGGTGGGCGTGGTGAGACCGGCCATCAGGTTGAGCATCGTCGACTTGCCGCAGCCGCTGCGGCCGAGCACGCTGACGAAGCTGCCCTCCGCGATCTCCAGGTCGAAGTCGCGCAGCGCCACGATGCCGACGTCGCCCTCGACGAACTGCTTGGCGAGCCCGCTCACCTTGATCACCGGGCCGCTCGTTCTGATCGCCTTGGTCACCGGGCCGCTCATTCCGGCCTCGCCGATCGGGCCGCTCATTCCGCGCCTGCCAGTCGCCGGGAGTTGTCGACGGCCATGGTCCGGATGTCCTTCTCGGTGAAGCCCTCGGCGAGCAGCCGGTCGGCCAGCAGGGCGAGACCGTCCTCCACGGGCGGGTTGAACGGCTGGCCGAGGTCGCTGGAGAGCACCGAGTGCTCGGGACCCACGGCGCTGATGTGCTCGAACCACCTCTCCCAGGAGACCTTGCCGGAGTGCGGCGTGGTGAAGCAGCGTTCGAGCAGGGCGCCCTTGGCCGCGAGCGCCCGCTGCCGGTCGATCGCGATCCGCTGGGAGGTGAACTCCGGATGGGTGATCACGATGCGGCGGACGCCCTCCTCGGCGGCCGCGTCCACCACGGCGTCGATCTCGTCCGCGCTGAGGTGGCCGGTGGCGAGCGTCATGTCGTGCCCGGCGATCAACCGCAGCACCTGCCGGGTGCGCTCCAGCACGGCACCCCCGGCTCCCACGACGTCCACCGGGTCGGCCGCCATCCCCGCCTCCCGCAGCTCGGCCTGCAACCGGGCCCACATGGGCGGCGTGGCCCCCTCGGGGTCGGCGGCCGTGCAGGCCCGCTGGTTGGCGCTGTCGACGGTGGGCAGCCACACGACCTGCGCGCCGCCGCGGGCGGCGATCTCGACGGCGACGGGGTTCATGCCGCCCACGGAGGCGTTCAGGGTGATCGCACCGACCGCGCCGAATCCGGGCACCGCCGCGCGCACCACCGCGGCCCGCTCCGTCGTCGGGACGTAGTGCGACTTGAGCACGAACCCGGCCAGCCCCACCTCCGCGAAGCGCCCCGCCAGGGTGAGGTCGTCTATCCGCCTGCGCATCACATCGGGTGCCACGTGGACATGGATGTCGTAGGCGTCCGCGACGAGCTCACGGGCTCGGGCGGAGGGCTTGGGATGGTCCGCCATACGTGGTCCCCCAAGTTGTCGGTCAGCTTGAGAAAAGGATTGTTTACAATATCGGCGACGACCGTCAAGAGCTTGCTTCGCAACGCCTTGATCAAGGGCCGAGGTTGGGACGGGATGTCATCACGCGTAGGGCGAGCGGCTCAGATTGTCAACAATTTGGTGCCGGAAATCGCGTGATGGCGCCGCGCTCGACCTGTCGCTATGGCGCGACCGCCATTTCTTGCCGACCACGAGTCCGGATCTTGTAGCCGCCAGGTAGACGCGCTGTGTATCGGATCTGTTACACCCTGTGATGGAGCCGCTCTGGAAGCCCTCCAGGCTGCACCGACACAAGGAGAAACCGTAATGAAGTCGACGACACGCGGCCTGCGCATCGCCTCGATTACCGGCACCGTCGCCCTCGCCATCCTGGCTTGCGCCGCCCCCGCCACGGCGGCGGCCCCACCCGTCTCCGCATCGGCCCGGGCCGGCGACATCTGCCTGTACAGCGGACGGGACTACAGCGGCGCGTCGTGGTGCTGGAACCCTGGCAACGGCTACGTGGACGTACCACCGGCCCTGCACGACAACGTGGGCTCCTTCATCGCGCACGCCGACGGATGTTTCATCAACTGGATCCACGTCCCCGACCGCAAGGAGACCCGCGTCGTCCGGGACGGCGACTACCGCAGGGTTTACAAGGACGACTTCGGCGGCAAGATCGACGCCGTGGCGCCCCGCTGCTGACGCCCTGAGCCGAATCGGACACGGCGGGCCCCGGACGCACGCGGCGCGAAGGGGCCCGCCTTGCGCGGCTCATCCCTGTGGCGAGATGGGTCGAACTTCGGCGGAATTAAATGAGCAAAACGAAACCTTTACCGCCTCCGTACGCGTCTCTCAGGTAACCAGCCTGATCGGCTGCACGGAGGGAGGCCGTAATGGACCTTGTCCTGCTGATTCTCTCGGTGGCCCTGGCGGCGATCGCCGTCACCATCGCCTTCGCGATCAAACGCGAGCACGCCGCCACCCGGGCGGCCGCGGCCGGATCGCGCGCTCGCGACCTCAATCATTACGAACTCGCCTATCTGGCGGGCGGGTCCGAAAAAGTGGTCGACACGGCCATCACGCTCCTGGCCGAAAACGGAGAGCTGCGCGTGTCACGGGGGCCGCGCTTCTACACCGTTTCCAAGAGAACCACCGGTGACGACCCCGTCGAGCGGGAGACTCTGACCGCCGTCGCGCAGAACGACGGCCCGTCGAGGTTCCTGGTGAGCCGTGCCGTGAATGGTGGCCCGGCCATGAGGGAGCTGGAGCACCGCGTCGCCGAGCTGGGCCTGATCCTGGCCGACGCCCGTCTCACCCGGCTCACGCGGCTGGCCCGCGGGCTGTGGGTGATCTCCGTCCTGGCGATCGCCGGGGTCGTCGCAGGGGCGGTCGTACTCGCCACAAGCCCGACGCTGTTCTCGCTGCTCGCCGTCCTCGTCCTGGTGGCCACCGGGATCGGCGCGGTGGTCACGCTCGCCGGCGACAGGAAGTTCCGGCGGGGCAGGCTCACGGCCGACGGTGCGGCGGAGCTGGGCCGGGTCCGGAAAGCGCACCCCGCGGGCTCGGGAAACGGGCCGGTGTACATCGCGCTGTACGGCCATTGGGCGCTGCGCGACTCGGACCTGAGCAGGGCGCTGGACACCTACGTCCCGCGGACCGCGCCTCGACGCAGACCGCGCTCGACGTCCAGCAGCAGCAGCGGCAGCAGCGGTGGCGCCTATTACAGTGGTTGCGGCGGATCGGCCCACAGCGGGTCGGGCTGCGGCAGCGGCTCCTCGGGCTGCGGCGGCGGGTCCGGCTGCGGAGGCGGCGGTTGCGGGGGCGGCGGGAGCTGACAACTCGAACAGGCCTTCCCTGGCCGGCCGGACTCGCCGCCGCCCTGACACCGCTCCTGATCGGCGTCCTGGCCGTCCGGCACTGGGCCACGACAGGTCCGCTCGGCCGCGACGGGCTCTGGGTGGTCACGGGCATCCTCGGCTTCTTCGTCGTGCTCGACGCGCTCGTCGGACTCGGCGGCCGCTACGACCTCGCGGTCAGTGCCGCGCTGACGGCTCTGGCCCTGGCCTGGCGGCACCGCCGTGTCCGCGCCGGGCGGACGGGCTCAGCCCGTCGCCTCGGCATCGGACCGGACCGCCTCCCACGGTCTCCTCAATAGGTCCCGTTGCGGGCGGCCTTTACCGCGGCACTATTTGCGGGCGCTCGCGCGGGGCGTACGTTTTGCTGACCCGACCGTCTTTGGAACGGTCCGGCAAGAGGACGAGGTCGATGGAGCCCTATCAGTTCTTCACCCCCATTCCCGCCGCCACGGCCGACCGCGACACCGTGAAGGGGTGGTTCTTCCAGCGGAAGGTGCAGGTCAGCGCCCTCTGCGCCGGCCACACCCCGAGGTCGGGCTTCAGCCTGGACAGCATGGAGGCGCTGAGGAGCAAACTCACGGCCTACGAGAGCAGGGTCGGCTTGAACACGATGACCCCCGCCGCCGCGATCACCCAGTTCCAGCAGTGGCTGGGCGACTACGGCGACAACGGAGCCTGGCAGTTCTACGTCGACGACCAGACCCGCAAGGACGGCGTCGAGCGGGAGCGCCAGCGGGTCGCGGCCGAGGCGAGGAAGGTCAGTGAGGCCGAGGCCGAGGCCCGTGCCACGGCCAAGGGCATCTGCGACCAACACCCCGGGGGGCTGCTGAGCAGCAGAGAGGGCGAGACAAAAGTGGGACGAGTCGTCTGCGGCATGGCCGTGATCGGCTCACCCGGCGCGGCCTACGAGGGCTTCAGCGGCCAGGACCTGCACCGGTACGCGACCACCTCTCTCATCACCGAGCTGGTCCGCGGCATCACGCAGTCGGAGAAGTGGCCGCCGGAGTCGTGCGCCGAGGTGGACGCGCTCAAGCGCTGGCTGAACGGCCCCGGCGCCGGCATCAGCTCGGTCGAGAAGATCCCCGGGGATACCTTCGTCTTCCACGCTCGGGTGTGGCACCCCGGGGGCAAGTGGGGCGGTAAGGAGTCCTCGCCGGGCTGGAAGGACCGCGGCGCCTGCGTCTACTGCCAGAACTGGATCAAGCGCATCGGCGCCAGGAGCGTGTGAGCCCCGGGGCGGGGCGGGCGACCCGCGCGTGCCGCCCGCCGCAGACCCCGTCAGCGGGTACGTCCCTGCTGGCAACGCTCGTGGTCAATGCGCCTAGGCGTCCCGGTATTTGTCCCGGACCTCGGCGAGTGGCTGGAAGCCGGCTGACCTGTAGGTGGCGACGGCGCCGACATTGGAGCTGGGGGTGCAGACGATCGCGCTCGACGAGCCCAGCTCCTGGAGCGCGGCGGCCGCGGCGACGGTGATCGCCTTGCCGTAGCCGTGACGGCGATGTTCCCGGTGCACGCCCATCGGCTCGATCAAGCCGGGCCTACCCGGACCGGCCGACCACACCGTCACCACCGCCACCGCGTCGCCCCGGTCGTCGTACGCGGCCAGACACCGCGCGTCGGCGTACGGCAGTCCGGCCGCCATCGCGTGCCAGCGCCCGTCCGTGAACGTCGACCCGTCGAACGATGCCCGCAGCACGGCGGCCCACGCGTGCGCCTGCCCCGGGCCGGTCACCTCGATCCGCACGCCTGGGTCCTTCACAGGTTCCGTGAGGTCGCGGCGCAGCGGCGTCCACGGCTCGTCGGCCTTCCAGCCCTCCTTGGACAGCAGATCCTGGACCAGGGCGGACACGGGCGCTTCGACGTTCACCTTCCCCTCGATCAGCACGCCGCGCTCCGGCTCGGCCACGTCCTCGACCAGCTGCTGGGCCAGCTCCTCGTCCCGGTGGGCGTCCGGCGCGATCGTCAGCCGCAACAGGTCGGGCTGGTCCAGCATCCCGACGGCGAGAATCCGGCCGTCCCGGCTCCACGTCCGGACCGCCCCGGCCGTCGCCTCCGCACCGAACCGCCAGAACCAGCCCAGGTCCCCGGGATGCAGTTGCATCGGCGCCCCCTCGTGCTGCCACTCCCGCAGCACGCCCACAACCTCGCCCAGCCCGCCGGTTCCCGGCTCACCCAACACGATTGCCATGCTCCCGATCACACACCACCGCCTCAGCAGTCCGCACCTGGTTTCCGGCCGCGCCGGCGGTGAGGGCGCCTGTCTCGACGGCAAGGTCAGCGAGAATGAGCCTCTTCGTGAGCCTCTTCGAGAGAACAACCCGCCAGGAGCGCCGCGACCCCCGTGGCGAAGTTGGAGCACTCGAAGATGTCCTTGTGCGGGCAGGCCAGGCCATGGGCGATGGCGGTGCGTGCGACCTGGGCCTGGGCGATCCGTTGATCCAGCTCGGCGAGCTTGCGTCGGTACAGCTCCCGCCAACCGTCGCCGGCCGGCGAACGAGATGCGATGAACGCTTTGACCTCGCGCAACGTGAACCCGACATCTCGCAGCAACAACACCACACCGACCAGCTCCACCGCCGATGGCGGGTAACGCCGTTGGCCTGAGACCCGGGCCGGCGCCGGTAGCAGGCCCAGCTCCTCCCAGTAGCGCAGAGCGGAGGTGGCGACGCCCGTGCGGCTCGCCAGCTCACCGATCGTCAGCTGCTCATCCATTTGACTTCAAGCGTACTTGAAGCCGTTGACTGGCGATCATGCAGACAGCAGGTACCTCTCTCAAGCAACGCGCGATCAGAGAATTGGTGCGCCAGGCCCACCAGCCCCGGGGCATCGTCGGGTGGGCGGTCGGCCGGATGTTCGCCCATCGCCCCTCCAACCGCAAGCGCAACATCTGGGCGGTGTCGTTGCTGGACGTACAGCCGGCCGACCGGGTGCTCGAGATCGGCTTCGGTCCCGGTGTCGCCATCGCCGAGTTCGCCCGCCGCGCCACCCGGGGCCAGGTCTTCGGCATCGACCACTCGCAGGCCATGGTCCGGCAGGCCGCCCGCCGCAACGCCGCCGCCGTCCGCGCCCACCGCGTGCACCTCACGCACGCCTCCGTGGAGCGGCTGCCGAGCTTCGGCGATCCGCTCGATGCCATCCTCGCCGTCAACTCCGTGGGGTTCTGGCCCGATCCGGTGAAGCGGCTTCGCGAGCTGCGCCGCCTGCTCCGCCCCGCAGGACGCATCGCGCTCGTCAGCCAGCCCCGCTGCCCCGGTGCCACCCGGGACACCACGGCCCGAGCCGCCCAGGAGCTCCAGGACCTGCTCACCCAGGCCGGCTTCACCCGGCTCCGGGTGGAGACCCTCGAGCTCGACCCGCCCGTTGCCTGCGTGCTCGCCGACAATCCGACCGGCACGCCGTCATGACCAAGCGGTTTCAGCGTCAGCCAGCTCGTCCTGCTGGTGATGGCCGAGCTGTCCGACTTACCGTCGGGCCGACCTTCAGCGAGGCGGCTACCACCGTGACGCCGACGGGTGCGCCGCAACGCCGCCTCCTTGTCGGCCTGGCCGTCCGGCAGCGCGGCCGGGCAGGTTCGTGCCCGAGAACGTCCTCACCGCCTGACGAAAGTCGGGGTCAGCGCGTGCGCCAGCCGCCTCTTCCAGACCTGCGCCTGGCCCTGGACCTGCGGATACTCGACCTGGAACTCAGCCCAGTCCACGTCCCAGCGCCGAATCGCGTCCACGTCGAACGCCGCTGCCTCCCGCTCGCCCAGCGCCTCCCGCAGAACCTGCCGGAGCAGCTCATCGGGCAGCGTGACACGTTCGGCCAGCAGTACGGCGTCGTACAGGTCCTTGCCCTGCGCCCAGATGTCGGAGGCCAGCCAGAGGATCTTCCAGGCCAGCGACAGCTCGGGGGTGACGGCCTGGACGAGGGTCGGCTCGCCGCCGCCCGCTCGCGGGATCAGCGCCGTGACAGGCGGGACCGGCAGCCGCTCGTTGAAGACGAAGTCGAGCTGAACGGTCCCTGACGGCAGGCCCTCGGCACGCCAGGTGAAGACCAGGCGCTGCCCCGGAGTGCGATCGTAGGTCCAGATGTCGTCGACGCGGATGCCGGTGGCGTCGACGGTCACCGTGCCGGACGCCTCCGGCTCGTCCGCCACGGCGCCGATGAGCCCCTTGAACATCTCTGCCGTGAACGAGCTCTCGAGTTCGATGTCATGCGGCACCACCACCCAGTCGAGGTCGCCCGGATCCCGGGCCTCCTCCCCGATCCACGCCTCCAGCAACAGGCTGCCGCGCAGCACGAGGTTCTCGGACCAGGGCGATCCCGCGACGATCCCGACCAGGTGGTCGATCGCCTCCCGCCGCGCCCGCCGCCAGCGCCGTCCGGTCTCCTCGTCCTCGAAGGACGGCTCTCCGGCACGGAAGGCGTGATCGAACTGCTTCAGCGCCGGATCGAAGATCCGCGGCTGGCGAACGCCGTCACCGCGGGTGAGAGGCAAGTACGTCACCGGAATGTCGGGGGATTCCTGCGCCGGCATGTCGTACCGGTCGGACCCGGGCTGCTTCTTCTGCTTCCGTCGCGACGTCATCGTTCCTCGATCCAGCCGTTGTCGATGCCGGGGTTGTCGTCGTGCACCACGAATTCCTGCTCGGCTTCGAGCACCGCGAAGCCGGTCGAGCCAAGCTCCGCCAGAAGTGCGTCGAACCGCCGCCGCGCCTCGGGCAGGCCGACCTTCCTGCAGCGCTGCGTCACGAACCGCTCGTGGGAGCCGTCGCCACGCAGCCGCCTGGCGTTCCGCGACACGTGCGCCGAATGGCGATCGGCGACCATGGCCAGGGCCGCCGAGTCGTCGCGCAGCACCACCTTGGCGTGGTGCTCGAAATAGCACGCGGCCAGTTCCGCGGCCGCCTGCGCGGTCGCCGGCACGTCGTCGTTCCACGGCGCGGCCTCGATCTTGACCCGGACGACCTCGAAGCCCTCGTCACGCAGCCGGTCCACGCTGATCGCGGCGGCGGTCCGCTGGCCGGTGAGGGTGCCGCGGCCGGTGAAGGTGAGCATGGGCTGAGAAGGGACCTCGCCGCGGGCGAGCACGATGTGGGTGAGCTTTCCGCCGTTACGAGCCGCCCAGGGCGCCAGGCGCTCGAATGCGGTGCCGGCCGCGACGGTCACGTGAATGTCGAAGACACCTGCGAACTCCGGGCCGGACGGCGGTCGTTTCCCCATGACCGCACATCGTTCCATCGGGCGGCGCCCGCTTCGACCAGTTTTCTCCTCGGTTGATGCGGGACTGGCAGGCAGAACCCGTGCACGGGGCAGGCCTGGAAGGTCCGGTCGCGCTCGCCTGCTACACCGAGGTGCTCGGTTTCATCAAGAAGCACGCCATCCCGCTGGGCGAGGCGGGGCGCAGTGGCTGACGGTCGTCTCACCGGAGGCCCCCGAGGCAGACGTGGATCAGGTGGTTCGGAAGGCGTCGGCGTTGCGGGCGCACCAGACGGCGAAGGTGCGGGGCTTGCGCTGAAGCAGGCGCTCCACGGTGTCGGTGCGGAATCCGGCGGTGTCGGCGCGCATGAGGTGGAACCCCTCGATGATGGCCTCGGCCAGCGCCGGAGGCGCCCCGTTGGGGAAACGGGAGGCGACGGCCTCCTCTGCGGTGGTCACTGCCCGGACCGCGATCTCCCGGCCGGCCGCCCCGGCCAGGAGCTTGACCTGTTCCGTGATGGTGAACAGCTCCTCGCCGGTCAGGACGTACTCGTGGCCCTGGTGGCCGTCACCGGTCAGGGCCAGGGCGGCGACGGCGGCGATGTCGGCGGGATCGATCGGCGCGTATCGGCCGGGGCCGACGGGATCGAGGACATAGCCCGCCTCGCGGATGGTGGGCAGCCAGTCGAAGGCGTTGGTCATGAAGCCGCCGGGCCGCAGGAAGGTGGCCGGGATGCCGGAGGCCCGGATGGCCTGCTCGCGTTCGTGGTGCCAGCGGCCCATGGCGGGCATGGGGTCGCCGAGCACGTTGAACGAGGACAGGTGGACGATGTGGCGCACCCCGGCGGACCGGGCGGCGGCGACGGCGTGCCGGGTGTGGTCGAGGCCGATGCCGGGGGTGAGCAGGAACAGCCGGTCGACTCCGGCGAAGGCGGGCGGCAGCGTCGCCGGGTCGCTCAGGTCCGCCACGACCCGTTCGGCCCGCCGGGGCAAGGTGGCGGCGCGGGCCTGGTCGCGCACCAGGACGCGGAACGGCACGCCGGTCCCGTCCAGCTCGCGGACGAGCTCGCGGCCGACGTTCCCGGTGGCACCGGTGACCAGTATCATGAGAACCCCCAAGTCGTGTACCGGTTAATGATCGAGGGGAACGTTAACCGGTACACGATCTGCTGTCAATCGCCCCTGCCGCGCTCGCGACATCACCGGAGGTCCTCGACGTGCCTGAATTCCTGGACGTGCACAGCAAGACGTCGAAGGCGCTGCGGGCGGCGGCCGAGGCGGCCATGCGGCGCCACGGGCTGCACCTGGGACAAGACCACCTGCTCGCGGTGCTGTGGCAGCAGGACGGCCGCACCCCGGGCGAGGTCGCCGCCGCGCTGAACGTCACCACCCCCAACGTGGTCAAGGCCGCCACCCGGATGGCCGCCGCGGGCCTGCTCACCCGACGCCGCGACGACCGGGACAACCGCCTGGTCCGGCTGTGGCTCACCGACGCCGGACGCGCCCTGCAAGCACCCATCGAGAAGGAACGGCGGTGGCTGGAGGAGAAGGTCACCGCCGACCTCACCGAGGCCGAACGCGACCATCTCCTCAGCGCGCTGAGGAAGATCCACCACTCGGCGAACGCCCTGCTGGAGGCCCCCGCCGACCACCCCGACTCGCCCACCGCCTGACCCTGGGCCGGCGAGGCGGCCGGCGGGCGTTCGCCGGACGATGACGCCGACCGCGCCGCCCCCAGGCAGGTGGGCAGGGAGGTCAAAGGTCTTGGTGCCGTACGCGGAGCGGCGGGGTGCCGAGGTGAACGCTTCCGGCCGGGGTTACGCCGCCACCGCGACGCCGGGGAGCACGATCATCGATCGCCCGGCGTCCACCGGACGCTGGTCGCATAACCTATAACGCTCGCCACCGGAGCATCAAAGGGGCATTCATCGGCAAGAGCGGCGGACGGTGTAGGTTATAACCGTCAGCCACGAGACAGGACAGTGATGGGCGAATCAGCGGCCGAGCTCTACACGACGAAGGCGGACTTCGCCTACCTGCGGGTCAAGGAGCAGATCCTGTCCGGCCGGCTGGCCCCCGGCTCCGTCATCGCGCAGGCGCAGCTGGCCCGCGACATCGGCATCAGCACCACTCCCCTGCGCGAGGCGCTGCGCCGGCTCAAGAGCGAAGGGCTGGTCGAGCTGGACGCCCACCGCGACGCCCGCGTCGCGCCCCTGGCCGCCGAGGAGGCCCGCGACCTGCTGGAGCTGCGCCGCTCCCTCGACCCACTCGCCGTCGCGCTGGCCGCCGAACGCCGTACCAAGGCCGACATCGCCGCCATGCGCGCCGCCCACAAGGGCCTCGAACCCCTGCCCGGCAACCCCGCCTACGAGCAGCTGGTCGCGCACCGCAAGTTCCACGCCGCCCTCTACTCCGCCTCCCACAACGACCTGCTCATCCAGACCCTGGACAGCCTGTGGGACAAGGCCGACCGCTACCGCCGGCTCGCCCTGGAGGTCGAGCGCGGCCAGGCGGCCCGCGACCGCAAGGCCGCCGAGCACGAGGCCCTGCTGGAGTACGTGATCGCGGGCGAGGCGGAGTCGGCCGCGGCCGTCATGCGCGAGCACATCGACACCAGCCTCGGCGCCCAGGCCGCCTGGCGGCTGCGCAAGCACCAGCAGGACGAGGTAGATGCCTGACGCCTGGCATCGGCACGCGGTCCTGCTCGCCCACTCCACCGGCACCCAGGTGATCACCTTCGTGCTGCGTCCCACCATGTCGTACCGCGCGATCGAGCTCGACGTGCCCACGGCCTGGCTCGGGGTGCTCGGCGCCAGCTTCGCCATCGCGCCGCTGCTGCTGGCCCTGCCCGCCGGCCACGCCGCCGACCGGTACGGCGAGCGCCGGATGGCCGTGGCGGGCGCGCTCCTGCTCACCGCCTCCGCCGTCGCGTTCACCGGTTTCGGCCACACCGTCCCCGGCCTGGTCGCGGCCGGGATCCTGCTCGGCACCGGCCACCTGGGCAGCGTCATCGCCCAGCAGGCGCTGGTCGCCAACACCACCGAGCACGGCCGCCACGACACCGCCTTCGGCCACTACACCTTCGCCGCGTCCCTCGGCCAGGCCGCCGGCCCGCTCATGATCAGCCTGCTCGGCGGCGCCGGCTCCATCCCCGACACCGGCCGCATCTTCGCCTGGTCCTGCGGCCTCGGCGTGCTCCTTCTCGCGCTGTCCGCGCTGCTTCCGCGGAGCGGCCCGGCCGCCCGGACCCGGGCCGAGAGCGGGGACCTGCGCTCGCTGCTGCGCCTGCCCGGCCTCGCGCACGCCCTGCTGACCAGCTGCGTGGTGCTGTCCGCGGTCGACATCACGCTGGCGTACCTGCCCGCGCTCGGCACCGAGCACGGCCTGACCGCGAGCGCCGTGGGCCTGCTGCTGACCGTTCGCGGCGCCGCCTCCATGGCCTCGCGCTTCTTCCTCGGTCACCTCGCCCGCGTCGTCGGCCGGCGCCGGCTGCTGGTCGGCAGCACCCTCGCCGCGGCGGTCGCCATGCTGCTCACGCCCGTGTCCATGCCGCTGTGGGCGCTGGCCGCCCTGCTGCTGGTCGCGGGGTTCGGCCTGGGGGTGGGACAGCCGCTGACCATGTCGTGGCTGGCCGAGTCCGCCCCCGCCGGGATGCGCGGCCGGGCCATGTCCCTGCGCCTGGTCGGCAACCGTACCGGCCAGCTGTTCATCCCCGGCGCGGCCGGGCTCGTGGCCGCCGGGCTCGGCGCCGGCGGCGTGCTCCTCGTCACCGCGCTCAGCCTCGGCTGGGCCGGCGTGGCCGCCCGGCGGCTTCCCGTCGATCCATAGGAAGGGTTCCACCATGACCGTTGTCACCGCAGACCTGTACGACGAGCGCGGCGACCGGCTCGGCTCCTGCGACCTGCAGCTGCGCCAGTACGGCGGCCGGCGCGCCTTCAGCGGCACCGTCGTCACGGTCCGGTGCCACGAGGACAACGTCCTGCTCAAGTCCGTCCTGTCCGAGCCCGGCGAGGGCCGGGTGCTGGTGGTGGACGGCGGCGGTTCCCTGCACGCCGCGCTCATGGGCGACCTCATCGCGGGCATGGCGGTCGCCAACGGCTGGGCCGGCGTGGTCATCCACGGCGCGGTACGTGACGTCGCCGCCCTGCGCGAGCTCGACCTGGGCGTCAAGGCCCTCGGCTCCAACCCACGCAAGAGCGCCAAGGAGGGCGGCGGCGAGCGCGACGTCCCCGTCACCTTCGGCGGCGCCACCTTCCGTCCCGGCGCCGAGCTGTTCAGCGACGACGACGGGATCCTCGTCACGCTCCCCTGATCGACCGGTCAGCGGATCTTGCGCCGACCGGCCGCGATGGCCGAGCCTTTCCCCATGAGCCTGGACGCGGAGACGGCGGCCGCCATCGATCAGTACCGCCGCGGGAGACGTCCGTGAGCAAGGCGGTGACGCACCGGTGCGTCGCCCCGGCCGTCCACGGTGGGGACGCCCGGCCATGGAGGTGCTCCGGCTGCGGCCAGTTGTGGGAGCCGCTCCCCCCGCCGCCGGTGCGGCGCCCCGAGCGTGACGCCGAGGCCCCAGCCGCAGGTCCGGCATAGCGGCCGGCACGTCGATGGGAGCGCCGTGCCTGGCGGCCATAGCGGCCTCGAAGATCCTCACCGTCGCGTTGTGCGCGCTCGCCCTGCTGGGGCTGTTCTGGTCGTACCGGTGGGAACGCCGCAGGTGAGGCGGGGTCAGGGGCCCTCGACGGGCAGGAGGGGGCCGGTGAGGGGCTCGTCGCGGTCGCAGGTCAGCTCGCCGTCCCGCACCCGCAGCCGGGCGGCCTGGACCGACGAGCGGCGGCCACCGCCCGGGTGGGTGAAGTAGAAGATCACCGCCTCCTCCCCCGTCACCACGACGTCCGCGTGGTGGCCGAACCCGTCGTCGTCCGGGCGCGTGCCCGGCCGGTCGAGGATGAGGCCGCGCGGCTCCCAGGCGTCGAGGTCGTCCGACACCAGCACCCGCTGGCCGCGCCACTCGTCGACGATCATCCAGTGCCGGCCGCCGAGCGTGAACACGTTCGGCCCCTCGTGCCCGGAGATCGTCACGGCGGGGCCGCGGACCTGCCAATGGTGCAGGTCGGAGCTGTCGGCGGCCCAGGTGTGCGAGCCATCGGCCTCGTCCTTGTACCAGAGCCGGTGGCCGCCGCCGGGCAGCGCGGCCACGCAGGCGTCGATCACGTACGGGGAGGACAGGCCGAGGGTGGAGCGGAACGTCCACCGGACGAGGTCGGGGCTGGTGTAGTGGCGGATGTGGCGTTCGTGCCCCGGCCACGTCTGGGGAACGCCGCGGATGACGCTGACGTACATGTGGTACGTCTCGCCGTCGTCGACGATCTCCGGCGCCCAGTACGTGTGCCGCCCCCACTCGGTGTCGAGACCCTCGATCGTCCCTCGATAGAGCCACGTCGCGCCGCCGTCCGCCGATGACGCCACGCCGAGGTCGGTGCCGTGCACCCAGCTCACGTCCCCCAGGTCCGGGGCGCCGGCGCGGCGGCTGGTGTAGACGAGCCACCAGGCGCGCTCGGCCCGGTTCCAGATCAGGGTGGGGTCGGTGGCGCCGTCGTGCATGGGGTCGCGGTAAAGCGGCCGGGAGCTCATCTGGTCCCTTCAAGCGTGCGGTAGATCGTCCGCAAACGATACCGGCACGCAAAAAGGACACCCCTGGTCAGGGGTGCCCTTTGGGGGAAGGCAGGCTCAGTTCGCGGGGAGCTTCACCGACACCGGCTGGACGACCGGGCTGGTGTCCTTCTCGGCCCAGGCGCCGGTGGAGTAGGCGACCGGGTAGTTCTTCTTGCCGACGCCGCCGCCCCACTTGGTCACGACGTAGTCGATCTTGATGTGGCCGGCGCCGCCGACGCCGTCCACGGCCAGGGTGTCGGGGTTGAACGTGCCGCCGGTCAGCTCGGCGAACGTCTTGGCGTCCAGGTCGAGCATGACGCCGCTGTTGGAGGGGTTGCCGGGACCGCGGTCACCGACGAAGAAGGGGAGCTTCTTGCCCTTGTAGATGACGTAGCCCTCGGTCATGAGCGGCCAGCTCGGGCTGGCGGCCAGACCCTTCTGCATGGGCTTGCCGGCGGCGGGCAGACCGGTGTCACCCGCGCGGCCGGAGGAGTCGTCCCAGAAGTAAGACGCGGTGGTCGAGCCCTGGAGCACGGCCTTCTGGGTGATCGTGCTGCCGGCCTCGGCGTCAGCGTGCGCCGCGGGCGAGCCGACGGCCATGGCGGTCAGCACGGAGGCGGTGAGCATGGCGATAGAGTGCAGGCGAGCAGACATGGGTAGGCGGAGTCCTTTGTTAGGCGACAGGGCAACACGCTCTTGATTTCACGTAGCCGGGCATGGCGCCGTAGAGGCGGTACGTGGAGCGTGAATCAACCAGAGGGATTCCGGTCGAGTGGTACCTTCCACGTTGGTAAGGTCCAGGTCACTCGCCGGTAACGACTACCAAGCTACCCCTCAAAACGGACAAAGGCAAACATAACCCCATGAAACGGATATAGATCTACGTTGGGGTGAGGCCTTAAGTCAAAGCCCCGGCGGGCACGGGGCCGGCCGGGGCATACGCGGGGGATTACGAGCGGGCGCGCCGGATCACCGCCGCCCCCAGCGGGGCCAGCTCGACCGGACCCGACACGGCCTGCCCGGTGAGCAGATCCGTCCCCTCCCCCTCGAACGGGACGGACGCGCTCAAGTCGCCGCTGCGGTTGAGCAGGAACACGTACTCGTGCTCCTCGTCCCCCCGTACGGCGCACTCCACGTGGGCGGGCGCCTGCGGGAACGGCGACCGGACGCCCGCCGCCGACACGGCCGCGAGCAGTTCGGCGTCGAAGGCGGCCTGCTCCAGGAGGGTCGCGAAGTACACCACGCGCCCCGCGCCGAAGCGGTTCTCCACCACGGCGGCCCGGCCGGCCAGCAGGCCGTCGCCGTAGGTGGCCAGGGCCGTGCCGGTCTCCAGGTGCAGGTCGTCACGCCACCACGTCGAGGTCGTCTTCCGCCCGTCGGGGAACTCCACGGAGAAGACCTCGTGCGGCCGCGCCGGCCAGTACTCGTCCACCTTGGCCCCGATGAGCCGCCGGAACGCGCCCGGGTAGCCGTCGGGCCGCACCCGGTTGCACTCGTCGACCACGCCGGAGAAGAACGACATGACGACCGTCCCGCCGTTCTCGGCGAACTCGGTGATCCGCCGCACGCCCTCGTCACCGATCAGGTACGCGTTCGGCACCACCAGCACCTTGTACCCGTCCAGCGACGACGACGCGGACACGACGTCCACCGGGTAGTCGTTCGACCACAGCGGCGTGTAGTGCCGCATGACCGTGTCCGGGTAGCTGAGGTCCTGGCGCGGCAGTCCCGCGGTCTCCTCCAGCCCCCACCAGCCGTCCCAGTCGAACAGGATCGCGATCTCGGCCCGCGAGGTCGTCCCCGCCACGGGAGCGAGCAGCTTCATCTCCCGCCCCAGGTCCACGATCTCCCTGAACGTGCGCGAGTCCGGCCCGGAGTGCGGCAGCATCGCCGAGTGGAAGCGCTCCTGCCCGCCCCGGCCGGCCCGCCACTGGAAGAACATCACCGAGTCCGCCGCCCGCGACACCGCCTGCAGCGAGCCGAGCCGCATCCGGCCGGGCTCCTTGACGATGTTGAGCTGCCACTGGCTGACCGCGCTGGCCGCCTGCTCCATGAGCAGCCACGGCTGGCCGCCCTTGAGCGAGCGGAACAGGTCGTACTGGAAGGCCGCCGACACGTGCGAGTCGGCGTCGGCGGGGTTGGGGTAGATGTCGAGCGCGACCGCGTCCTCCTCGGGCGCCCACTTCCAGTAGTCGGCGTGCTTGAAGAAGCGCATGAAGTTCGTCAGGACCGGGATGTCGTCGCGGAAGGAGCGGACGATGTCCCGTTCGGCGATGTAGCACTCGAGGAGGGCGTCGGAGGTGAAGCGCTTGAAGTCGAGCCGGCGGGCGGGATTCATCCAGGTGCGCGGGATGTGCGGCACCTCCACCTGGTCCCAGTCGGTGTAGCTCTGGCTCCAGAAGCGGGTGTACCACGCCTCGTTCAGGGTCTCCAGGTCGCCGTAGCGGCGCTGCAGCCAGCGCCGGAAGTTGACCGAGGCGGCCTCGTTGTAGGCCGTGGGCCCGTACTCGTTGGAGATGTGCCACATCGCCAGCGCCGGGTGGAAGGAGTAGCGCTCGGCGAGCTTGGTGGTGATGTTCGCCGCGTACTCGCGGTAGATGGGCGACGAGGGGTCGTAGTGCAGCCGGTTGCCGAAACCGAACCGCTCCCCGTCGGCCATGACCGGGAACACCTCGGGGTGCAGGTGGGTGAGCCAGACGGGCGGGGCCGCCGTCGGGGTGGCCAGGTTGACGCTGATGCCGTTCTCGTGGAGGAGGTCCATGATCTCGTCCAGCCAGCCGAACTCGTACTTGCCCGGCTCCGGCTCCAGGGACGCCCACGCGAAGACGCCGAGGGAGACGATGTTGACGCCGGCCTCACGCATGAGCCGGACGTCCTCGCGCCACACGGCGGGGTCCCATTGCTCCGGGTTGTAGTCGCCGCCGTAGGCGAAGCCCCCGATACGGCTCCTGAGAGCGTCCAAGCGAGACATTTCACTGCTCCTGTAGTGGGAGGATCTTCGACGTGATCCCGGCGGTCGCCGCGGCCACGCGGGCCGCGCCGTCCGGGCCGGTGTCGCCGTCGGCGAAGGTGACCGCGTACCGGAAGGCCAGCGACGCCCCCGGCTCCACCGGGCGTACGACGTCGAAGAACGGGGCGGGGCAGACGCAGGCGTACATCCCGCTGCGCACGAACCACTGGACCTGCTCGGCGCCGGAGTCGTCCACGAACACGAGCGTGGAGGCGGCGTCGTCCTCGTCGTGGTCACCGGCGTAGGCGAGCCACCGGCCGCGCTCTCCCATCAGCTCGTCGCCGCCCTGGCGCCCCTCCATGTAGACGCGCCCATGGCTGAACGACCGGGGCCCGCGCCAGAACAGCCCGCCGTACCCGGCGTTGGGCCGCCCCTCGGTCGTGGGGCTGCCGATCGGGACGGTGGCGCCGGAGACGTTGGTGAACTCGGTGGCGTAGGCCAGCGTCCAGCCGTCGCGCCCGACGAGCGCGCCGAAGGTCCGGCGCTCGGTGAACCACGGCTCGCCGGTGCTGGCCAACCAGGTCAGCGACTCGCGTACGGTGACGCGGTCCTCGCCGGCGTCGATCGCGTCGAAGCCGGTGTGGACGATGGCGCCGTTGTTGTCCTCCTGCACGTAGCCGCGCCCGCGCACGTACGTGACGCCGCCCCAGAAGTTCTGGGTCCCCACGTTGGGCAGCGACCAGGCGATGCCCTTGTGCCAGACGTGGTCCCAGGGCCGGTAGAGCGACACGAGACGCCCTGACAGCGTGCGCAACGGGTGGAAGTACGGGCGCGGGGACTCCAGCTGCCGGTCCCACGGGCCGTAGACGTACCGGAACAGGTCCACCCCGTCGTAGGTGAGCGTCAGGCCGCGCCCGCGCTCGTCGGTGAGGCGCAGGCCCCCGGTCGGCTCGGTCATCAGGCGTCCTTCCCGAGCGGCGCGACGACGCCCTGCAGTTCCTCGACCCGGTTCATCCATCCCTCGCCATCAGAAAGTTTCTGGCACACTTTCCGAAAAATAACCGTGACATTGCCGAAGGGTTACGCTAGGCTCGGGCCTGCAGCGATGTCAACAGCGCCGACGGGGTAGCGGTCTCCTCCAGGTCAGCGGGCAACCTGCGGCTTTGAGGTTTTTCCGAAAGTTGCAACTCGGAGGTCCTGTGGCTCGAGCAACGCTGGCGGACGTCGCCGCCGCTGCCGGAGTGTCCGTGCCGACGGTCTCCAAGGTTCTGAGCGGCAAGAAGCACGTCTCCACCGCCACCAGGGACAAGGTGCTCGAAGCGGTCAGAGCCTTCGGCTACGAGGCCCCGCGCCCGCCGAGCACTCCCCGGGCCGGTCTCGTCGACCTGCTCATAGACGGGCTCGGCTCCCCGTGGGCCCAGGTGCTCATCAGGGGGGCGGAGCAGGCGGCCGCGCGGTGGGGGTTCTCGCTCGTGGTGACCTCGTCCGCGCGGGCCGACTTCGACCTGCGGCGCTGGATCGGGATCGTGCGCAAGCGCAGCACCGATGGCATCGTGCTGGTGCTGTCACGGGCCAACCAGGAGGAGATCTCGGCCATCGAGGAGCTCCTGCACGTGCCCCTGGTGCTGCTCGACCCGGTGGGCAAGCGCGATCCGCGCATCTCCACCGTCGGCGCCACCAACTGGTCGGGCGGCGTCATGGCCACGACCCACCTGCTGGAGCTGGGGCACACCAGGATCGGCTTCATCGGCGGGCCGCTCGACACGCAGTGCACGCTCGACCGGTACGAGGGTTACCTGGCGGCGCACCGCACGTTCGGGATCGACCCCGATCCCGCGCTGACCCGTTACGGCGACTTCCTGATCTCCGGCGGCAGGGAGTTCGGGGCCGACCTCCTCGACCGCCCCGACCGGCCCACGGCCATCTTCGCCGGCTCCGACATGCAGGCGGCCGGCGTCTACCAGGCGGCCACCGAGCGCGGAATCCGGGTGCCCTACCAGCTGTCCGTGGTCGGCTTCGACGACTCCACGTGGTGCGAGATGATGTCGCCGCCGCTCACCACGGTCCGCCAGCCGCTCGACGACATGGCCAACGAGGCGGTCCGCCTCATCTCGGAGGAGCTGACTCATCCGAGGGGCCCGGTCGGGACGCGCATAGAGCTCGCCACCAGCCTCGTCGTCCGCAGCAGCACCGCCGCTCCCCTCTCATGATCGTCACCAGAGAGCTGCGCGTGGCCGCGTACGCGATCTGCGTCGACGACGGGCGGATCCTCCTCGCGCGCTGGGTCGGCCCCTCCGGCGAGCGGTCCTGGACCCTCCCCGGCGGCGGCATCGAGCACGCCGAGGACCCGGTGGACGCGGCGATCCGCGAGGTGGAGGAGGAGACCGGCTACACGGTGGCGATCGAGACCCTGCTGGGCATGAGCACCCTGCGCCGCCGCTACCCCCGGGGCGAGGGCCGCGAGGCCGACTTCCACGGCCTGCGCATCGTCTACGAGGGCCGCATCACCGGCGGCACCCTGCGCCACGAGGTCGGCGGCAGCACGGACCGGGCCGCGTGGGTGCCTCTCGACGAGGTGGCCGGCCTTGAACGGGCCGAAGTGGTGGACATCGGGCTGGAGCTCCACCGCGTACGGCCCCGCAACGGCCGCCTGGCCTAACCGGACAGGACGAGGGCGCCGCAGAACACGACGAACAGCGCCACGCCCAGCCCGCGCTGCCGCCGGGAGGCGCCCGGCGCGGTCACCAGGGCGGCGAACGGGTACGCCAGCACGGTGCTCAGCACGCCGAACAGGCCCACGGGGCCGGCGGTGAGCTCCCAGAGCGGCACCAGGAACAGCGGGGCCACGAGCGCGACGTGCCACGCCGGCCGGACGCGCAGGAGGCCGAGCAGCGGCCAGGCCAGCACCGGCACCACCCAGCGCCCCATCTCCCATGCCTCGACGAACAGCGCGATGCACCCGAAGTGCCCGCATTGGGAGGGGTCCGCCAGCGCGGACGCGAGCAGCGCCCATCCGATATGGAGGAACGGCAGAATCGCGCCGGCCACCCCCGCGACGACCACCCGCTCGGGCAGCCGCTGAGCCACGGACGGCGTGCCCGGCTTCGACAAGTCCATGCCGACAGCTTCTCACGCGACCGTGCGGGCACCCATGCGTCACTCGGCGGCGAGCCAGGCGTCCACCTCGGCGTGCAGCCGCGCCTTGACGGGCTCCGGCGCGAACGACGCGTCGATCGAGGCCCGGGCCAGGTCGGCCAGGTCCGCGTCGCCGTACCCGAACACCTCCCGCAGCCGGGTGTACTCGTCGGCCAGGGCCGTCTCCCCGTCGGTGTTGATCGTGACCGCCAGCCCCGCCTCCCTCAGCCGGGGCAGCGGGTGCTCGGGCAGGGAGGGGACGAACCCGAGCAGGACGTTGGAGGTGGGGCAGACCTCCAGCGGGATGCCGCGCTCGCGTACCTCGGCCACCAGCTCGGCGTCGTCCAGCACCCGGATGCCGTGCCCGAGGCGCTCGGCGTGCCCCAGGGAGAGCGCCTCGCGGATGCTGGCGGCGCCGGCGGCCTCGCCCGCGTGGTGGACCAGGTGCAGCCCCGCGTCCCTGGCCACGTCGAGCACCTCCGCGAACGGCGCCAGCGGATGGCTCTCGTCGCCGGCCAGCCCCATGCCGATCACCCGGTCGTGGCGGCCGGCCAGCTTGAACGTGCGCCACAGCCGCTCCACCGGCCGCCGCCTGGAGTGGTCGAGCAGCACGTTGTAGTCGATGCCGTAGCGGGACGAGCCCTCCTCGAGCCCCTCGAGCACCGCCTCCAGCGGCATCTCCGGGTCCCCCACCCGCTCGCCGTGGGAGGCGGCGGTGAAGGTCACCTCGACGTAGCGGGTGCCCTGGGCGGCCTCGTCCTCGCAGAACTCCACCGCGATGCGGCGGAAGTGCTCGGGCGTGCGCAGCAGCTCCCGCACCCGCGCCCGCTCGTCGCCGAACTCCCTGAAGCTCGCGAACAGCTCGCTGCGCTCGGGCGTCCCGCCCAGGTCGCGCACGGTCTGCGGCCGTACGGTGCTCTCCAGGTGAACATGCAGGTGGGCCTTGGGCAACGCCCGTACGTCTCTCACTCCCCACACCTTAAAGGACAGCTCGGAGCGTATGCAGCCGGATATTCGCGGCGTACGGTCGGGGAATGACCCTCGTGCTGGTTCACGGCGTCCCTGAGACCTCCGCCGTCTGGGATCCGCTCCGCGCGGCCCTGAGCCGTCAGGACGTGCGCGCGCTCCGGATGCCCGGCTTCGGCTGCCCCCGGCCGGACGGGTTCTCCGCCACGAAGGAGGAGTACGTGGCGTGGCTGGCCGGCGAGCTGGAGGAGATGGCGGGCGACGAGATCGACCTGGTCGGCCACGACTGGGGCGGCGGCCTGGTGGTGCGCCTGGTCAGCACCCGCCCCGAGCTCGTGCGTACGTGGGCCTCGGACGCCGCCGGCCTCGGTCATCCCAGCTTCGAGTGGCACGACCTGGCCAGGCTGTGGCAGACGCCCGGCGCCGGCGAGGAGTTCTTCGAGCAGTTGCTGGCCACGCCCCTGGAGGAGCGGGCCAAGGGGTTCGAGGGCTTCGGCGTGCCGTTCGAGCACGCGCTGGAGATCGCGGCCGCCGTCGACCGGGTCATGGCAGACAGCATCCTGGCCCTCTACCGGTCGGCCGTGCGCGTCGGAGAGGAGTGGTCGCCCGCGTTCGCGGACATCCCCAGACCGGGTCTGGTGATCGTTCCCGAGGGCGACGCGTTCCTGGTGCGGAGCGTGGCGGAGGAGAGCGCGGCGAGGGCGGGCGCCACCGTGGCCGAGCTGCCGGGGCTCGGCCACTGGTGGCTGCTCCAGGATCCGGCGAGCGGCGCGGCCAGGCTGGAGGAGTTCTGGGCGGCCGCCCGCTAAGCCTTGGTGATGCGGATCTTCGACTGCTTGTGCGGCCCGCGCTCCCAGTCGTCCATGAACGTGGCCCGCAGCCCGTACTTGGCGGCCAGCGCCACCAGCGTCTCGGTGCGGTAGTAGAAGTCCTCCCGCAGCACCTGGTGCTCCTTGCCCTCGGTGCGGTCGAAGGTGAAGTCGAACCGGGCGTCCGGCTTCATGATCCGCCCCACGTGGGCGAAGCATTCCTCGATGACGTGCAGCGGCGAGTGCGAGAACACGCTGTGCGCGTGGACGACGTCGAAGTGCTCGCCGGGCAGGAAGGCGAAGCGCAGGTCGCGGACGGGCGTGAGGTGGGGCAGCTTGTGGTTGAGCCCGTGCTCGACGATCGTGTCCTGGGCCGCCATGAGGATGTCGGGCGAGATGTCGATGCCGTAGTAGTTTCCGGTGTGCAGGTAGTCGATGAACAGCCGCCCGGCGCGCAGGTTGCCGCACCCGATCTCCAGCATCCGGCATTCCGGCTTGAGCCCGTGCTCCACCAGGTAGTCGAACTGCATGCGCCCCAGCGCCAGCCACCGTCTGTGCGTGTGCGAGCCGACCGCGCCCTCGGGGTCCCGCGCGGTGTCGGACTTCATGACGGCCCGGTAGTAGGCGATGTGGTCGGGCGTGCGCAGCCGGAGCCAGGTGTCGCGGGTCAGCCGCCGCAGGTGGGGCACGACCCGGTCCGGGTTCTTCAGCGCGTACGTGAGTTGGTGGACGAGACTCGTTCGGGCGCGTTTCACGCCTGGGAATCTAGGACAGCCCGCCTGCCCCCACAGGTCCGTGGCGACAGTCTTGGGTCTTCGTTTGCGCAGCCTTTCAGTCGCGGGTCAGCTCAGATAGTCGCGCAGCGCCAGGGATCGGGACGGGTGGCGGAGCTTGGACATCGTCTTGGCCTCGATCTGCCGGATGCGCTCGCGGGTGACGCCGTAGATGCGGCCGATCTCGTCGAGGGTCATCGGCTTGCCGTCGTTGAGGCCGTAGCGCATGCTGATCACGCCCGCCTCGCGCTCGGAGAGCTGGTCGAGCAGGGCGTGCAGCTGCTGCTGCAGCAGCGTGAACGAGACCGCGTCGGCCGGGGAGACGGCCTCGGTGTCCTCGATGAGGTCGCCGAACTCGCTGTCGCCCTCCTCGCCCAGCGGCGTGCTCAGGGAGATCGGCTCGCGGCCGTATCCCTGGACCTCGACGACGCGGTCGACCTCGAGCTCGCACTCCTTGGCCAGCTCCTCGGGCGTGGGCTCGCGGCCGAGGTCGGTCTGCAGGCGGCGCTCCATCCGCGCGACCTTGTTGATCAGCTCGACCATGTGCACGGGGATGCGGATCGTCCGGGCCTGATCGGCCATGGCCCGGGTGATGGCCTGCTTGATCCACCACGTCGCGTACGTGGAGAACTTGTAGCCCAGCCGGTAGTCGAACTTCTCGATCGTCCGGATCAGGCCCAGGTTGCCCTCCTGGATCAGGTCGAGGAAGAGCATGCCGCGGCCGGTGTAGCGCTTGGCGATGGAGACGACCAGCCGCAGATTGGCCTCCAGCATGCGGCGCTTGGCGACCTCGCCGTCCTCGGCGATCCACTCCAGATCGGCGCGCAGATCGGCGGCCATGCACGGCTCGGTCTCGAGCCGCTCCTGCGCGAACAGCCCGGCCTCGATGCGCTTGGCCAGGTCGATCTCCTGCTCGGCGGTGAGCAGGGGCACGCGGCCGATCTCCTTCAGATAAGCCTTGACCGAGTCGGCGCCGACGGCCGCGCCACCGTCGGCGACGTTGTCGTCGAGTTCGAGAACCTCTGCTGCTTCGGACAAAACACACTCCTCGCTCGCTTTGGACACACGACGCTGAAACGCGGGATCTATGATGTGGGGGCTGGAACCATCGGCACCTCGGGTCTGAAGGAACGACGAAGTCGGGAGACCTGGCAGGCCGCCTCCTTCCAAGCTACCCAACTGTGACCGCGAGTGGCCCCAGCCGACCGCCGTCCGGCGGGCGTGTCAGCGTGTCAGGGACTCCACGTACGCGGCGGCCTCCGTCAGCAGGCCGCGCCAGACCTCCTCGTCCGGCGTGCGCAGGACCACCCACTCCCGCATCCGCCGGGCCGCCATGACCATCTCGTCGGCCGTGCCCTCCCCCACCAGCTCGGCCGCCCGCGCGGCGGGGAGCTTGAGCACGACCCGCTGCTCCCTGGAGAAGAAGGCGAACACCTTGCCGTTGACCTTGAGGCCCTCGGAGTGGAACATGCGCCCCAGGCTCACCTCGGGACGGACGAGCTGCTCGGTGACCAGGTCGTCGTAGAGCTCCCGGGCGGTTGACATGCGCTGCTCCCTTCCTCTCGCCGCTCTCAAGGTGCCACATGCCACCGACAGTTCCTGAGAGGAGGAAGGCCGGGAGCTAGTGCGGCAGGGTCGCTTCCGCGCGGAGCAGCTCGTCGAGGGCGGAACGCAGGTCAGCGGCCAGTTCCCAGGCGTCCGGCACCATCTTCCTGTCGGTGACGACCCCGATGTCGAGGGAGCCGTCGTAGGAGAAGGCGGTGATGTTCACGCCGCCGCTGACGTCCGTGATCACCGACACCGGGTAGTGGGTCAGCAGCCGCGCCCCGCACACGTACAAGGGGAACTGCGGGCCCGGCACGTTCGAGACGCCCACGTTGATGGGCGGCGCGGTCTGCCCGACGAGCGAGAAGGCCGAGCGGGCGGCCAGCCCCATGAGCGCGGCCGGCATCGACTCGCTGAACTCGCGCAGCCAGCGCGCGGGCGCCAGCGAGAACCGGTCCTTGATCCGCTGCATGGCGTGCCGCACGTGGTGCAGCCGGGCGACGGGGTCCTCGACGTGCACGGCCAGCGGCGCCGTCATGATCGCCACCTGGTTGCCGGGGCCCTCCACCCCGGCCGCGCGCAGCGAGAACGGCACCCCCGCCACCAGCGGCTGGTGCGGGACGCCGCCGTGCGCGGCCAGCCACGCGCGCAGCGCGCCCGCGCACACCGCCATGACCACGTCGTTGACGGTGACCCCGAACGCCTTGCGCACCCGCTTGATCTCCTCCAGCGGCAGCGACACGAACGCGAAGCGCCGGTGCTCCGACACGGGACCGCTGAACGGCGTCCTCGGCGCGGGCAGCGCCGGCAGCTCGGGAGCCTGCCCGGCCCCGGCCAGCCGCCGGGCGAGCGAGGAGACGACCTGGCTGCCCGGGATCCAGGACACGACGGGGATCTCGTCCAGGTGCGGCATGACCCTCGCGGCGAAGCGCAGGGCGTGCGCGGGGTTTCCGGCCAGCCGGGCCAGCCCGCGCGCCACCATCTCCGCGGCCCCGGGAGGCGGGGCGTCACGTGAGGGCTCCTCGTCGGGCGGCGGCGCGGGCGTCGGGCTGAGGTCCAGGAGGGCGGCCAGGACGTCGGCGCCGCCGATCCCGTCCACGGCCGCGTGGTGGATCTTGGTGTAGAGGCCCATCCGCCCGCCGGGCAGCCCGTGGATCAGGTAGATCTCCCACAGCGGCCGGCTGCGGTCCAGCCGCCGGGCGTGCAGCCGCGAGACCTGGTCGGCGAGCTGCCGGTCGTCGCCCGGCGGCGGCAGGCCGATCTCGCGTACGTGGTAGTCGAGGTCGAGATCGTCCTCCTGCATCCAGTACGGGTGGTCCAGCCCGAACGGCACGGGGGCCAGCTTGCGCCGCAGCGCGGGCACGTACGGCAGCCGCCGCTCGAGCAGGGCCTGGAGGTCGGCGCGGTTGAGGTCGCCGTCGAGGATGGCCAGGCCGGCGATGTTGGCGATGTTGGTCGCGGTCTCGAAATGGAGGAACTGCGCGTCCAGGGCGGTCAGCTGGGCCATAGGTGACACCTCCGCCCTGAACCAATCAGACTCCGTCGATCACTTCAAGGGACGGCACCGCGTCGGGCTCGGCGAAGGCCAGCAGCCGCAGCCCCTCCTCCTCCAGCGCGTCGAGTGAGGCCGAGGTGAACGGGCTGATGAGCAGCGTGGCCTTCTTCGCGGTGCGCTTGATCTGCCACGTCCCGGCCGCGAAGCCGTCCACCAGGTAGACCGCCTTCACGCGGAGGTTCTTGGTGGCGACCCGGCCCTTGAACTCGTCGGCCAGCACGCGGGTGCGGTCCGCGTGGCCCAGGACCAGCGTGTCGAAGTCGGGCAGGAAGCGCACGGGGGCGGGCACGTCGCCGCCGGGCCGCGGGGCGCCGGGCAGGTCGTACAGCTCCCTGCCCGTGAAGTCCGTGAGCCTTTCCAGCTCCATGCCGGACATGACGCGCTTGAGGCCGCCCAGCCCTGACCAGGTCTGCACGTCGGCGGGGGTCGCCGGGCCGAACGCGGCGAGGTAGCGCTCGATCAGCGCCTCCACGCCGGCGGGCTCCAGGGCGATGCCGGGCAGCGCGAACGCGGACTCGCGCGGGAAGCTCCACCGGTCCTCCGTCGGCACCATGATCAACGGGGTGAGCATGCGCACGGCGTAGCCGAGCGCCCGGTCGTAGGCGCCGGGGAACTCCTCCTGCAGCCGGGGCCGCAGCTCGTTGAAGGTCATGGGCCCCGCGGCCAGCAGCCGGTCGGCGGCGGCCACGACCGCGTCGAAGTCGACATCGTCGAAGCGGCGCGCGGCGGCGGCCAGCACGGGCCGCACCACCGGGCGGAACGCGGCGAAGTCCGCCGCGGTCACCAGGTGCAGCGTGGCGCGCCACATGGTGGCCCGCACCAGCGTACGGGCGTGCAGCGCCGCGTGCAGGTCGTCCCGCGCGAAGCCCGCCAGCCGGGACCACACCCCCAGGTACGGCGGCCGCGGCTCCTGGGCCTGCAGGCCGGCCAGCCGGTGCACGACGTCGGCCACGTCACCCTCGTGCCGGGCGAGAAGGTGCTGGCGGGCCAAAGTGGCCCGGTTGAGGTCCCTGAGGGTGAGCATCTACCTATCATGCTCGATCCGACATTCCCCATCGAATCGGTACGTTCCTCTTACCCTGCGCTTGCCGACGGCTTCGCCTACCTCGACGGCGCGGCCGGCACCCAGACCCCGCAGCCGGTGATAGACGCCGTCTCCGCCGCCTACCGGACCGGGATCGGCAACGTCGGCGGCGCCTTCCCCGCCAGCGACCGCTCCGGCGCCATCGTGGCGGCCTGCCGCGCCGCCGTGGCCGACCTGGTCGGCGGTCACCCGGACGGCGTGGTGCTCGGCCCGAACATGACCACGCTGACCTACCGCCTGGCCAGGGCCATCGCGGGGCCGGGCGACGAGGTCGTGGTCTCCAGGCTGGACCACGACGCGAACGTCCGGCCCTGGACCCAGATCGGCGCCACCGTGCGCTGGGCCGAGGTGGACCCGGTCACCGGGGAGCTGCCGGTGGAGCAGTACGCGGAGCTGATCGGCGAGCGCACCAGGCTGGTCGCGGTGACGGCGGCCAGCAACATCCTCGGCACCCGTCCCGACGTGGCCGCCATCGCCGAGCTGGCGCACCGGGCGGGCGCGCTCGTGTACGTGGACGGCGTGCACGCCACCCCGCACGGCCCGGTGGACATGCGCGCCCTGGGCGCCGACTTCTACGCCACGAGCGCGTACAAGTGGTCGGGCCCGCACATCGGCGCGGTCGTGGCCGACCCGGCGCTGCTGGAGACGCTGCGGCCGGACAAGCTGGCCTCCTCCCCCGACACGGTGCCGGAGCGGTTCGAGACGGGGACGGCCGCCTTCGCCGACCTGGCCGGGGTGGCGGCGGCCGTGGACCACCTGGCCGCCATGGTCCCGGGCACGGGCACCCGCCGCGAGCGCCTGCTGGCCTCGATGAGCGCGGCCGAGGAGCACGAGCTGGCGCTGTTCGGGGTGCTGATCGAGGGGCTGGAGACGATGCCGCACGTCATGGTGTACGGCAAACCGGCCAGGCGGACCGCCACCGCCTACTTCAACGTGGCCGGGCACACCCCGCGCCAGGTGGCCGAGCACTTGGCCGGACTCGGCGTGAACGTCTGGAACGGCCACAACTACGCTTGGGAGCTGACCGGCGCGCTCGGCATCCGCGACTCGGGCGGGGCGGTGCGCGCGGGCCTGGTCCACTACAACGACCGCTCCGACGTGGACCGCCTGCTCGACGGGGTGGACCGCCTGGGCTGAGAAAGGGGTGGACCCCACCCCGCGGGCGCGGGTGGGGTCCAGCTCAGTGGCCGAGGGCGCTAGCAGCTGTGGTAGCCCGAGTTGTAGCCGTCGGCGAACCCTCTCTGGTAGGGGCCGCCACCGGAGTACCTCAGGGTGTAGGGCTGCTTCTTCTTGCAGTCGTCGCGGCCGTCGGCGTAACCGGCCATGCGGCCCTTCTTGTACTGGACCTTCTTCTCCGGAGGCTTGCTCGCGACGTGGGTGCTCGTCCGCGCGCCCGCCGCCGAGGTCTCCGCGAGCGCCTGGGCCGGCGAGGCGACCAGGGGGCTGAGAGTGACAGCGGTGAGAAGCGCTGGACCAGCCAGAATCAGGCTTTTCTTGATGCGCATTGCCGGTCTCCCTTCTGTCACCACCCAGCGTGGAGGGGGTCGTGTCACCGCGACGTGATGTCGGCGTGACCGGAGCGTGACCGGGATCGCTCAGCGGCTGCGCAGGCTGGCGACCAGCTCCTGCAATCTGGCGGTCGGCTCGATGCCGAGCTCGGCCCGCAGGCTCTCCGAGTAGAGCCGGAAGTGGCGGATCGCCTCGGCCTGATTGCCCTCGGCGAGATGGGCCTCGATGAGCGCGGCGCACGCGCTCTCCCGCAGCGGATCCGCGTGCGCGGCCACGCTCGCGGCCGACACGGCCTCGGCGAAGCGCCGCTGCCTGACGAAGATCGCCGACAGCGCCTCCAGGGCGTGCAGCCGCAGCTGGTGCCATTCGTCCGCGGCGGCCAGCACCCATTCCTCGTACCAGCCGGGCAGCAGGCCGTTGGCCAGCGCCTCGACGGACCCCGCGCTGACCACGGCCTCCTCGGCCTGGACGGCGGGATCGATGAGGCGCTGCGCCAGCGCCCGGGCCTCGTCGAAGTCGACGCCGGTGTCCGGGGACAGCCCGATCTCGGTCGTCCCGACGTGCAGCAGCGCCCGCCCGACCTCGTCGAGGCGTTTCAGCGCGGAACGCAGATTGGCGTGCGCGCGCCGCTCCGGCGCGTCGGGCCAGAGCGTCGTCGCCATCACGTTCCGGTGGACCGTCCTGCGGCTGATGGCGATGTACGCGAGCAGCCGCTCGGAGCCGTTGGAGACGGCGAGTTGCTCGTCGCCGGCCAGCAGCCGGAAGCCGCCCAGAAGCGCGAGACGGAAAGGTCGCTCCACCATGCCCCCGGTCCCCTCCTGGTGCGAGATCAGTCCGGGGAGCCGCTGCTTAGATACCCGCTGGGGCGTCCCGGACACCGGAATGAACGGCGGCCTTGCGGCGCTTGCACGGACGAAGTCGCTCACGAAAGAAGGCGTGTCCCATGACCACGCAGGCCGACGCGGCCCGGCTCATCGTGCAGGCGCTGGAGGCGGAAGGCGTCGAGTACGTCTTCGGCATCCCCGGCGAGGAGAACATCCACTTCGTCGACGCGCTCCAGGACTCCTCCATCCGTTACGTCCTCGTACGGCACGAACAGGGCGCGGCCTTCATGGCCGAGATCTACGGCAGGCTGACCGGCAGGGCGGGGGTGGCCTCGGCCACGCTCGGCCCCGGCGCGATCAACCTGCAGCTCGGCGTGGCCGACGCCACCACCAACAGCACCCCGGTGGTGGCGATCAGCGCGCAGGTCGGGCTCGACCGCATCTACAAGGAGTCGCACCAGGTGGTGGACCTGGTGTCGCTGTTCAGGCCGATCACCAAGTGGTCGGAGCTCGCGCCGTCGCCGCAGGCGCTGCCGGAGATGATCCGCAAGGCGTTCAAGACCGCCCAGACCGAGCGTCCCGGCGCCGTCTACCTCGCCATCCCCGAGGACGTCGAGTCGGCGCCGGTGCCCGACGACCTGCGGCCGCTCCCCGTCAACGTGGTACGCCCCCAGGACCCCTCCCCCGCGCAGATCGCCCGCGCGGCCGACGTGCTGGCCACCGCGCGCCGGCCGATCGTGCTGGCCGGGCACGGGGCCACGCGCGCCGGGGCCTCGCAGGCGCTGATCCGCTTCTCGGAGCGGCTCGGGCTGCCGGTGGCCACCACGTTCAACGGCAAGGGCGTCTTCCCCGACGACCACCGGCACGCGCTGGGCGCGGTCGGGTTCATGCGCCACGACTACGTGAACTTCGGGTTCGACGAGGCGGACGTGCTGATCAGCGTGGGGTACGAGCTGCAGGAGTTCGACCCCGTCAAGATCAACCCGCATCGCGACAAGAAGATCATCCACATTCACCAGTTCCCCGCCGAGGTGGACGACCACTATCCCGTGGCGGTCGGAGTCCAGGGGGACATCTCGCGATCGCTGCACGCGCTCGGAGATGCCGTGCACCGGCGCTTCGAGATCGACGGCACCGGCGAGAAGATCCGCCGCATGGTGCGGGAGGAGCTGGAGCAGGGGCGTTCGGAGGACGGGTTCCCGCTGTCGCCGCGCCGGATCGTGGCCGACGTCCGCGCGGCGATGAGGCGCGAGGACATCGTGCTGGCGGACACTGGGGCGGTGAAGATGTGGATGGCCCGCATGTACCCGACGTACGAGCCGAACACGATGCTGGTCTCCAACGGGCTGTCATCCATGGGCTTCTCGGTGCCGGGGGCGCTGGCGGCCAAGCTGGCCTTTCCCCGCCGCCGGGTGCTGGCGGCGACGGGTGACGGAGCGTTCCTGATGAACTCGCAGGAGCTGGAGACCGCCGTGCGCGAGCGGGTCCCGTTCGTGGTGCTGGTGTGGGAGGACGGCGCGTACGGGCTGATCGAGTGGAAGATGGACCTGGAGCTGGGGCGCGACTCCAACGTCGCGTTCGGCAACCCCGACTTCGTCAAGTACGCCGAAAGCTTCGGGGCGCGCGGCTACCGGATCACCCACGCTGACGAACTGCTGCCGACGCTGCGCAAGGCGCTGGCCGACGACGTGGTGTCGGTGATCGCGGTGCCGGTCGACTACTCGGCGAACCTGGAGCTGACCGACAAGCTCGGGGAGCTCACCGGTCCCTTCTGAACGGGTTCACAGGCTCAGCACGACGATGCCCGCGCCGAGCACGAAGTCGAGGACCATGCAGAACTCCGCCAGCGACCGCGCCACGACCTGGTTGGCCCGCCAGACGAGCACGTCCTGAACGGCGTGGGCGATCAGCGCCGCCGCCACCAGGAAGCCGCCGGCCTGGGGCGACAGGGTCAGCGCCAGCAGTACCGCTCCGCCACAGACCAGCATGGCCGGGACCTGCGCCGCCGTCAGCAACGGCTGCCATAACAGCCCGCCCACCACGCCGAGGACGATGAGGGAGATCGCGGCGCCGATCAGGGCGGGCCAGGGATCGATCCCGAGCCGGTCCAGCACCACCCACGCCACGGTGCCGATGATGAACAGGGCCCAGACGGTGCCGGGCTTGCCGAGCACGGCCGTACCCAGGTAGATGAGCGCTGCCAGGAAGACGACGAACCCCAGACTGCGGCCGTCCTCGAAGTCCAGGAGGCTGAGGGTGGCGAAGCCCAGCCCGAGCAGGGTGGGCCAGCGATGCGCGACGGCCGGCAGCGCGCGGGAGGGTTCGGAAGTCCGTGTCATGAGCTGAGTGTCGCCGGTGGTCCGGCGGCGGATACAGGTCTCGCGCGCTCCAGGTCCGAATTCTTGGTGAACCGGTCCCTATCCGTGGTGCCCGCCACCGCACTTCGGTCAGGTCCCTCGGGAGGGAGGAGGGCGGGGCATCGCTCCGCCACCCCACACACGGCACGACACGGCACGACACGACACGGCACGACACGGCACGACACGGCACGACACGGCAGGAACACGGCACGACACGGCACGACACAGGGGCGCGGCACCACCGACCGATGCCCACGGCCGGCGGGCGTGGGCCGCGCCCTGAGCCCCCGGTCCCTTGTGCCTCCCCCGGTGGGCGGGGGAGGCAGGAGGGGTCAGCCGGCCAGGTGGGGCAGGACGCCCGTGTGGTGGAGATGGTCGCGGGCGGCCGCGATGGCCTCGTCGGTGGTGGCGAACACCTGCCCCGCCTCGTCCAGCCGGGCGAGCACCCCGAGTGCCTCCAGCGGCTGATGGTGGCCGTCCGGGATGCCCGAGACGTACACCATGATCCCCCGCCCCTCGAGCCGCTCGATCGCGTCGCCCAGGACGAGCGCGCCGCTGGCGTCGATGGTGGTGACGCGGGACATGCGCAGCACCACCACGGACACGTCCGTCACCTCCGACAGCTCCATCAGGAAGCGGTGGGCCGCGGCGAAGAACAGCGGCCCGGCCAGGCGGTAGGTGACGATGTGCTCGGCGAGCAACGCGTGCTCGTCCTCGGTGTGATGGGGCTGCAGGTCGTGGCGGAGCGGCTCGGCGTCGAGGCGGGCGTTGCGCGCCAAGGCACGCAGGGCCAGCGCCCCCGCCACCACCAGGCCCAGGATGACGGCGACCACCGTGTTGAGGGTCAGGGTGGCGACGGCCGTCAGCACCAGGACCACGGCGTCGGCCCGGGTGGACCTGAACATGGCCTTGACGGCGTCGGTGTCCACCATGCGCACCGACGTGGCCAGCAGGACCCCGGCCAGCGCCGCCAGCGGGATCCGGGCGACGAGCCCGGCGGCGGAGTAGACGATCGCGGCCAGGATGCCCGCGTGGGCCAGCGCCGCCAGCCGGGACTGGGCGCCGGAGCGGACGTTGACCGCGGTGCGGACGATGGCGCCCGTGCCGGGCATGCCGCCGAACAGCGGGGTGACGAGGTTGGCCACGCCCTGCCCGAACAGCTCCCTGTCGGGGTCGTGGCGGCGTCCGGTGGTCATGCTGTCGGCGACGTTGGCCGACAGCAGCGACTCCAGCGCGGCCAGGGCGGCCACCGCGACGGCCGGCGCGATCAGGGACGGCAGCGCGCCCGGATCCAGGAAGCCCAGCGACGGCGCGGGCAGGCCGGCGGGCAGGTCGCCGATCCTGGCCAGCGGCAGTGCGGCCAGCTCGGCGGCGACGGTGGCGATGGCCACGGCGGGCAGCGCGAACGGCAGGCTCGGCCGTACGCGGGCGGCCACCAGCACCACCGCGGCCACGGCCACGGCCACGGACGTGGCCCACCAGTGGGGGTGGGCGAGGAAGTCGAGGACGGCGTGCCAGGCCACGATCATGACCTTGTGGCTGTTCTCGGGCGGGACGCCGAGCGCCTGGGGCACCTGTTGCAGGCCGATCACGCAGGCGATGCCGACGGTGAAGCCCGCCACGACCGGAGCGGGGACCACGGCCATGTAACGCCCGGCGCCGGTCAGCCCCAGCGCGACCAGCAGCAACCCGGCGAGCACGCCGACCGTGAGCACGCCGGAGGGGCCGTGGGCGTCGACGATGGGCATGAGCATCACCGTCATGGCGCCGCTCGTGCCCGAGACCTGCAGGTCGGAGCCGCCGAGCAGGGCCGCCAGCGCCCCGGCGACGACGGCCGTGGCCAGCCCGGACGCGGCGCCCAGCCCTGAGGAGACGCCGAATCCGAGGGCCAGCGGCAGCGCGACGACCGCCACCGTGAGCCCGGCGAGCAGGTCCTGGCGGGGGCGGCGGCACATGGCGGCCAGCGACTCACGTTGCGGCAGCACGGCGCGCAGCCGCCCCCAGGCCAGGGTCAGCCCGCCGGTCACGAGCTGTTACCTTCTGGTCCGGAAATGTAACCGTCTTGGTGCGCGAAAGGTCCTGTCACCATCACTCCTCACGAGTAAAGAGCGCCCCGCAATGCACCAAATTGCATATTTTTGCAATTGGTCAAGAGGCTCACCGTATCAAGTACACCCCTTGCCACCTGCCTAAACGGGCTGTTCGCGAGGCGTGAACACGGGCAGCAGCGAGAACGCCCGCTCGGCCGCCCCGATCGCCTCCCGCTCGACCTCCGCCATCGGCCGGCCCTCGGCCAGCATCGCCCAGTTGCGCCGGGCGAGCACCCGTTGCGCGGCCAGCACCTGCCCGGCGACCAGCCCGGCGGTCAGCTCGTCGGTGAGCTCCGCGAGCGCATCGGCCAGAGCCTGCTCGTCCTGCGCCATGTGCTGGAACAGCCGCGCCGCCAGGCTCGGGATGGAGAACACCATCCGGTGGTAGGCCACCACCTCAGGATGGTCGTTGAGCCCGGTGACCGGGTCGCGCCGGGCGAGCCCGTCGAGGAAGTGGCGGCGCAGCGCCTCCAGCGGCCGCTCCCCCGGCTCCCGCCCCCGTACGACGCGGGCGGCCTCGCCCTGATGGTCGGCGATCCGGTGCAGCACGAGGTCTTCCTTGGTCGGGAAGTACTTGAACAGCGTCGGCTTCGACACCCCGGCCGCCGCCGCGATCTCCGTCACGGGCACCTCGTCGAAGCCGCGCTCCAGGAAGAGCGCGATGGCCGCCGTCGAGATGGCCTCGTGGACCCGCTGCCGCTGGAGCTCCCGCAGTCCCGTCATGACCCCAGCCTATCAAAGTGTTAACCTGGTCAAGTTATTAACCGGGTTAACGCTTTGGGGGACGCGATGGGCACGCTCGACGACGAGAGGAAGTACGTCGAACGCTGCAAGGCCGGACTGCGCAGGATGCTCGAAGGCGCGCGCGACAACGTGATCATCGGAGAGACCGTGGCCGGCGACCGCTACAGCGCCGAGCGGCTGGGGCGCCACCTCAAGAGCCTGGCCAAGGAGCTGAGCGAGGAGCCCGAGGGGCCGCCGTTCTTCGGCCGCCTGGACTTCGGCCAGGGCTCGGCCGAGCACCGCGGGCGCGCGTATTACATCGGCCGGCGGCACATCACCGGCGAGCACGGCGGCCCGCCCGTGGTGATCGACTGGCGCGCGCCGGTCTCGCGGGCCTTCTACCGGGCCGGCGCCCGCGACCCCCAGGGCGTCGCGGTACGCCGCCGCTTCGGCTGGTCGGGCACGACGCTGACGAGCTTCGAGGACGAACGCCTCGAACAGGGCGAGGAAGGCGAGTCGCGCATCCTGGCCGCCGAGATCGAACGCCCCCGCGTCGGCCCCATGCGCGACATCGTCGCCACCATCCAGCCCGAGCAGGACGACCTCGTACGGGCCGAGCTGGACACCTCGATCTGCGTCCAGGGCGCGCCGGGCACCGGCAAGACGGCGGTCGGCCTGCACCGGGCCGCGTACCTGCTGTACGCGCACCGGCAGCGGCTCGAACGCTCCGGCGTGCTCGTCCTCGGCCCGAACCGGGCCTTCCTCGGCTACATCTCGGCCGTGCTGCCCGCGCTCGGCGAGGTGGACGTCGAGCAGACCACCCTGGAGCGCCTGCTGGCCCCCGCCGGCGTCACCGCCACCGTCACCGCCACCGTCACCGCCGCCGACAGCGAGGCCGCCGCGCTGGTCAAGCACGACGTACGGATGGCCGAGGTGCTGCGCGGGGCGCTGTACCGGCGCATCGCGAAGCCGGTCGAGCCGGTGGCGGTGGCGGACGGCTCGTACCGGTGGCGGGTGCCCGAGGACGAGCTGCGCCGCATCGTGGACGACACGCGCCGCGAGTCCCTGCCGTACGGGGTGGGCCGCGAGCGGGTGCGGGCCCGGATGGTCGCCGCGATCCAGCGCCAGGCCGAGGCGCGCGGGCAGACGGCCGACGCGGCCTGGACCCGCAAGATCTCCCGAGCGGTCACCCCGTTCCTGGACGCCGTCTGGCCCGCCGTCAAACCCGAGGAGGTCCTGTACGAGGTCCTGCGCGGCCCGGCGGAGGGCACTCGGGACGGGGCGCTGACGGAGGCCGAGTGGGAGGCGATCACCTGGGCCAGGCCGCCCCGCAGCGTCAAGAGCGCCAAGTGGACGGCGGCCGACCTCGTGCTGCTCGACGAGATCGCCGCCCTCATCGAGCGCCCGCGCGGCTACGGCCACGTCATCGTGGACGAGGCCCAGGACCTGTCCCCCATGGAGTGCAGGGCCGTGGCCAGGCGCAGCGAGCACGGCTCGCTCACCGTGCTCGGCGACCTGGCCCAGGGCACCACGCCGTGGGCGGCCGCCTCCTGGCCGGAGCGCATGGCGCTGCTGGGCAAGCCGGACGGCCAGGTCATCGCCCTGACCACCGGCTTCAGGGTCCCGGCCGCCGTGGTGGAGCTGGCCAACACGCTGCTGGCGGCGCTCGGCACGCAGGTGCCCGCGACCCGCTCGTACCGCTCCGACGGCCGCCTGCGCGTCACCCGCGTGACCGGGCTGGAGAAGGGCGTGGTGGAGGCGACGCGCGAGGCGATGGCGTTCGAGGGGTCGATCGGGGTGATCGCGGCGGACGCCGACGTCGAGGCGCTCACGTCCGCGCTCTGGGACGAGGGCATGGACGTGGGCGGGCGCCTCACCGTGCTGCCCGCCTCGCTGGCCAAGGGGCTGGAGTACGACCACGTGATCCTGGCCGAGCCCGCCGCCATCGCCGAAGCCGAGCGGCGCGGCCTGAACCGCCTGTACGTCGCCCTCACCCGGGCCGTCTCCCGGCTGGACGTCGTGCACGCCAGGCCCCTGCCACCCCAGCTTTCTCAACCCATAGAAGCAGCCTGAAATCGGTAGATGTCCTGGTTCGTTCGGCTCGACAGGACTGGGCCCTTCGGTGTGTGATGTTGTTCACGTCTCGAGAGGAGCCCGCAAGTGACCTCTTCGCAGGACCCGCCCCAGGGCGACGATCCCAACACCCAGTGGTCGCAGCCGCCGCCGTATCCGCCGCCTCCTTACAAGCAGCCGCCGAGCAACCAGGTCCTGTCGATCATCGGGTTCGTCTGCGCGGTGGTGGCCGTGCTGTTCATCCCGATCCTGTTCGGCCTGGCCGGCATCGTGCTGGGCATCGTCGGCCACACGAGGGGCGAGCCGCTGGGCAAGTGGGCCGCCGTCGCCGCCGGCGTCGGGATGATCATCGGCATCGCCCTCGGCGTGATCCTCGTGAGTGGCATGTCCTGACCCGAGCCGCCCCGGGCGTCACCCGTCCGGCGTGACCCCTCCCGGGGCGGCGCCGCCTTTCCTCCTCCACCTCGCTTCCCGACCGGGCCGCGCCCGCTCGCCGTCCACCGGTGAGCCTCCCGCCCGGCCGGATCGCCCGGCGCCGCCGCCGATCGCAGGACGCGCCTCGCGCAGCGGGCCTCCTCTCGACGCGCCGCACCACCGAGGCACCGCGCCCGGCGACCCACGCGCGGACGCGCCCGATCGCACGGACGCGCGGCGCACAGCGAGCCGCCCCTCTTGCCGCGCCGCCGGAGCGTGGCGTCCGGCTGGGATTCCCATGGCGCGACCAGCCACCCGCTCGTGAAGCGCAAGTTCGCCATTGCGGGGTGGATACTCGTGGACGTATGCTCGTAGACGAGTATTCGTCCACGAGGAGATGAGCGGGATGGCGAAGCGGCGCAGGGTCGCGAACCAGCTGGCTCTGGCCGTGCTGACGGTGGCCGGGGAGCGGCCGATGCACCCGTACGAGATGGCCTCCGTGCTACGGGCGCGCGGCAAGGACCAGGACATGCCGATCAAGTGGGGATCCCTCTACACCGTCGTCCGCAACCTGGAGAAGCACGGCCTGATCGAGGCCGTGGAGAGCGGCAGGCAGGGCGCCCGCCCCGAGCGGACCGTTTACCGCGTCACCGGGGCCGGCCGGGAGGAGGCCGACGACTGGACGCGCGAGTTGCTGTCCACGCCCGTACGGGAGCCGTCGGCGTTCGAGGCGGGGCTGTCGGTGCTGGCCGGGCTCGGCCCGGACGAGGTGGCGCCGCTGCTGCGGCAGCGCCTGGAGCTCCTGGAGCAGCAGCTCCAGGACGCGCGCCGGGCGCTGGAGCGGGATCGGGAGGAGGTGCCCAGGCTGTTCCTCCTCGAGTCCGAGTACGCGCTGGCGATGCGGGAGGCCGAGGCCGGCTGGGTGCGTGCGCTGCTGGCCGAGCTGACCTCCGGCACCTTCCCCGGCCTGGACGGATGGCGGGCCTTCCACCGGACCGGCGAGCTGCCCCCCGAGGTGGCGGACATCGCGGAGAGGGGCAGCACGGCGGATTGACCCCGGCGACCGGCGAAGAGCCCGGTGGCCGATCGCACGACCGGCGGCGGTGCGGGAACACCGCCGCCGGGAGATCTTCGTACCGAAATACCCGCGAAGCGGGACCCCGGACACGAGATGGCACTCGCAACAATAGCCGGGCTCCCCTTCGCCGACCGAACCATGGGGAGTCATGATGACCACGACCACTCTCGACGCCGTGACGTCGAAGGACGGCACCACGATCAGCTACCGCCGGCTCGGCCACGGCCCCGGGCTGGTGCTCCTGCACGGGGTCATGCAGAGCGGCCACAGCAACATCGAGCTGGCCCGGGCCCTCGCCGACGAGTTCACGTGCTACGTGCCCGACCGCCGCGGCCGGGGCCGCAGCGGCCCGTACGGCCCGGACTACTGCCTCGACCGCGAGGTCGAGGACCTCGACGCGCTGCTCACCGCGACCGGGGCCGACCGTGTCATCGGCGTGAGCTCGGGCGCCATCGTCACACTGCGCGCCGCGCTCGCGCGGCCCGGACTGCGCAAGGCCGTCATCTTCGAGCCGCCCCTGGACATCGACGGCTTCTACCCGGCCGGCTGGCTGGAGCGCTTCGACCGGGAGCTCGCGACCGGGCGGATCCCTGCGGCGCTGGTCACCGGGATGAGGGCGGCGCGGCTGGGGCCGCCCGCCTTCAACGTCATGCCGCGGGCGGTCCTGGAGCTGCTCACGGCCATGATGCTGAAAAGTCAGGACAAGGCGGCGGTCGACGGGGAGCCGACGTTCCGGGAGCTGGCCCCGACGCTGCACTACGACGGGCAGGTGGTGGCGGAGACGGCCGGCGGCCTGGACGTCTACCGGTCGATCGGCGCGGAGGTGCTCCTGCTCGGCGGCACCCGGAGCCCCGCCCACCTGAAGTCCGTGCTCGCCGGGCTGGAGCGCGTCCTGCCCCATGTCCGGCGCGTGGACCTGCGGGGCCTCGACCACAGCGCCACCTGCAACGCCGACCAGCGCGGACGCCCCGAGCAGGTCGCGGCCGAGATCCGGAGTTTCCTCTCATAGCGGACCCTCAGGTGGTGGCCAGGGCGACCGTGGGCGACAGGCGGGCGGCCCGCATGGCGGGGTAGAGCCCGGCGAGCGTCCCGATCAGAAGGGTCGCCCCGACCGCCCCGGCCAGCGCCCACGGCGGGACCACCGGCGGCCAGCCCCGCGACAGGGCGTAACCCGTGGTCGCCAGGGCGCCCAGGACCGCGCCGGCCACCCCGCCCAGGATGGACAGCAACAGCGACTCCGCGAGGAACTGGATGCGTACCTGACCGCGGGTGGCCCCGAGCGAGCGGCGCAGGCCGATCTCCTTGCGCCGCTCCAGCACGGAGATGACCATGGTGTTGGCCACCCCGACCCCGCCCACGAGCAGGGCCACCGCGCCGAGCCCGAGCAGCAGGTTGGTGAAGGCGCCCGCGGCGGCGGCCTTGGCCGCCAGGGCGTCCGACGGCCTGCTGACGGTGACCTCCTCCGGGTTCTCGGGGTTGACGGTGCGGGGCAGCACCTGCCGCACCGACTCCACCGCCTCGTCCGAGGAGCGCTCGTAGATGGTGGTGGGGTAGCCGTCGAAGCCCAGCAGCTCCCGCGCCGCGGGGAAGCCGACCAGGGCCGAGCGTTCGATCTCCGGAGCCAGCGGCATCGGCCCGAGGATCCCGATGACCGTGAACCAGCGGCCGCCCATCCACACCTGTACGCCGGTCCTGGCCAGCCCGAGCCGCTCGGCGGCCTGCGCGCCCAGCACGACGGCCGGCTGGCGGGCGGTGGCGTCGTTGAGCCAGGTGCCCTTGGTCACCGAGCCCTCCAAGGTGGCCAGGAGAGTGGTGCCGGCCGCCTGGACGGCGATGCCGCCGGTGACGGCTTCGGGGATGTGGTTGTTGCGGCGTACGGTGGCCTCCACGCCGCCGGTGGCCGCGGCCGTCCGGACCGGGCGGATGCGCCGCACCATGGCCGGCGCCCCGGCCGGCAGCTTGGCCTCCTCCCCGAACATGGTCTGCCCCGCAGTCACCGTGAGCAGGTTGGTGCCGAGCTTGTCGAGCTGTCGCAGAAGCTGCTCCCGGGAGGAGGACGAGATCCCGATCACGGCGATCATCGTCGCGATGCCGATGGCGATGCCGAGGGCCGACAGGATGACCCTCGTCGGCCGGGCGCGCAGCCCGGCGGCCCCGACGCGGAGCACGTCCGCGGGGCCGAGCCGGCCGGGCGCGGGCCGGTGGTGGTGGTCGGTCAACGCCCGGCTCCTCTCAGCAGCTCTACGGGGCTCAGGTGGTCGTGCTCGTGGCCGTCGACGACGAGCCCGTCGCGCAGGCGTACCTGGCGGGAGCACCAGCCGGCGATCTCGGCGTCGTGGGTGATGACGGCGACCGTGGTGCCGGCCTCGTGCAGGTCCGCCAGGACGGCCAGCACGTCGGCGCCCGCATGGGAGTCGAGGTTGCCCGTCGGCTCGTCGGCCAGGAGCAGCGGCGGGTCGCCCGCCACGGCCCGGGCGACGGCCACCCGCTGCTGCTCGCCGCCGGACAGTTCCGACGGCCGGTGCCGGAGCCGGTGGCCGAGCCCGACCCGTTCCAGCGCGGCGGCGGCGCGTTCGCGGCGGACGCGGCGGACGGTGCCGGTGTAGAGCAGGCCGTCGGCCACGTTGTCGAGCGCGCTGACGCCGGGCGAGAGGTGGAACTGCTGGAAGACGAACCCCAGGGTGCGCGAGCGCAGCCCGGACAGCTCCCGGTCCGACAGGGCCGCGACGTCGTGGCCGGCGACGAGTACGGTGCCCGAGGTGGGGCGGTCGAGGGTGCCGATCATGTGGAGCATCGTGGACTTGCCCGATCCCGACGGGCCGACGATGGCCAGCAGGTCGCCCCGGGCGATGGCCAGGTCCACGCCGCGCAGGGCGTGCACGTCCCCGGCGTAGGTCTTGGTCACCCCGCGCAGCTCGACGATGTGGTGGCCGTTCACTGGACCGGCACCCCGACCTTCATGCCCTCGGCCAGCCCCTTGCCCTTGATCTCGACCAGGCCGCCGCCGAACGCCCCGGTCTCGACCGCCACGATCCGGCTGGCCGCGCCCTCCACCACCTCGACCCCGAAGCCGCCCTCGCGCAGCGCCAGCAGCGCTTCGACGGGCACCGCCAGCACGCTCGCGTGCCGCGCGCCGGCCATCTCCACCTCGACGGGCGCCTGGTCCAGCTTCGTCCTCGGCGGCCTGGCGAGGGTGATGTCCACGTCGATGGTGGTGGTCGCGTCCCGTTCGGACCCGGAGGACTCCGCGACCGTCCCGACCGACGTGATCCGGCCGCCGGCCCGCTCGCCGCCGGGGAGCGTCACCGTGACCTTGGCACCCTTGCGGGCCAGCGACTGGTCTCCGGTGTCCAGGTCAACGTGCACCAGGCGGCGGATACCGCTCACCGTGAGCGCCTGCTGTCCCGGCGCGGTCCTGGCGCCGACCTCGGCCTTGGCGTCGGTCACGCGTACGGCGGCGGGCTGGAACACGACCTGGGCCGCGTCCACCCGCCCGCTCTCCCGCAGCCCTCTGTCGTCCTGCCAGTCCTTGACCGCCTGCTCGGTCGCGTAGCTGAAGTGGTCGTCCACGGTGAGGTAGTCGCCGTACCCGAGCGCCTTGAGGTTGCGCTCCAGCTGCTCGACGTCCGGCCCGTCGGACACCCCCGGCCGCAGGGTCCGGTACAGCGGCAGCCTGCCGTACATGAGCACGACCGGCCTGCGGTCCACCTTGAGCAGCGGGCGGCCGCGGCGGACCACCGCGCCCTGGGCGGCCACCCACGTCACGGTGCCGGAGGCGCCCGAGGCGATCTGCCGCTCCCCCGCGTAGGTGAGGGCGCCGTCCACGGTCTTGGTCTCCATCAGGTCCTGCCGGGTGATGTCCGCGGTGGCGGGCACCGGGGGCCTGGCGGGCGTGCCGGCGCGGGGGACGCCGTCGTTCATGACGGCCACGGCGGTCCACGTCGCGGCGACGGCCAGGACGGTGCCGCCGCTCAGCAGGATCCCCTTCCTCATGGCGCTTCCCCTGAGGTCCTCTTGTCCTTGCCGTCGCCGGGCGCGTACTGCTCGCAGGCCTTGTGCGCGGCCTCGATCTTCTGCTGCGAACCGTTCCGGAGCTCGACGCGCAGGCCCTCACCGGGCTTGGGGTCGGGCACGTCGACGCCCTGCCGGCGCATGCACTGCGCGAACTTGACCATCTGGTCGTAGTCCTGCCGGCTGGGCGCGTGGTCGCGGACGACGGCGTCCATGATGGGCTGGCAGGCCTTCTGGGCCTTGTCCACCTTGTCGCGGCTCACGCTCTTGGGGACCTCTACCCGGATCTGTCCGTTCTGCGGGTCGGGCACGTCGATGCCGTGCTCGCGCATGCACTGCGCGAACTTCAGCTGGGCCTCCTCCGGGTCCATCGAGGCCGACGGGGAGGCCGTGGGTCCGGGGGACGAGGTGCCGTCGCCGGCGCTGGCCACGCCGTCGTCCTTGGGCGCCGTGCCACCGCACGCGGCCAGCGCCAGCGTGAGGGGGACGGCGACCAGCAACAGTCGTACGTTCATGACGTTCGCTCCTCCGCGCCCGGGTCCTTCGCCCGGGGCGCGGCCTCACTCCAGCCCATGGGGTGCTAGAACCGGATAAGCCCGCCCGGCGCGCTTATCCGGCCCTAACACGTGATCCGTCACGCTCGGGTGCCAGAGGAAAGGGGCCGGCGATGCGGGTGCTTGTCGTCGAGGACGAGGAACGGCTGGCGGACGCGGTCGCGCGCGGGCTCCGGCTGCAGGCGATCGCCGTCGACGTGGCCTACGACGGGCAGGACGCCCTGGAGCGGGCCGCGTTCGTGGACTACGACGTGGTGGTGCTCGACCGGGACCTGCCCGAGGTGCACGGCGACGACGTGTGCCGGCGGCTGCGCGAGGGCGGCGGGGGCGGCCGGGTGCTCATGCTGACCGCGGCGGGGCAGATCCGCGACAAGATCGACGGGCTGACGCTGGGCGCGGACGACTACCTGGTCAAGCCGTTCGCGTTCGCCGAGCTGGTGGCCCGGGTGCGGGCGCTGGCCCGCCGCTCGTCCCGCGCCGCGGCGCCCCCGCTCGAACGTGACGGCATCGCGCTCGACCCGTCCCGCCGCACGGTCACCAGGGACGGGCGGCCGGTGTCGCTGAACCGCAAGGAGTTCGACGTGCTGCGCGTGCTGCTCGGCGCGGCCGGCGAGCTGGTCACCTCCGGTGAGCTGCGCAGGAGTGTCTGGGACGAGCACGCCGACCGGGGCACGGGTGCGCTGCGCGTCACGATCACGTCGTTGCGCAAGAAGCTCGGCGTGCCGTCGGCGATCCTGAACGTGCCCGGCAAGGGGTACCGGCTTTGATCGTCGACCGGGGACGGTCGTGGTGGAGCAGCAGGCGGTTGCGGCTGCGGCTCACGCTGCTGTACGGCGGCCTGTTCTTCGTGGCCGGGTCGATCCTGCTCTGGCTCACCTACCTCATCACCGGCCAGGCGCTGAACCAGCAGTTCGTCACCGGGTTCAGGAAACTCCAGGACCCGCCCGCGGACATCGTCGCGCCGCGCCCGATGCCCGGGGACGTCGTGTTCCTGGGCGACATCGAGAACCGGGCCGGCAACGTGCTCAGCGAGATGGTGCGCTGGTCCATGCTCGTGATGATCCTGGTCGGCGTGGTCGCGCTCGTGCTCGGCTACGTGGTGGCCGACCGGGCGCTGCGCCCGCTCGACCAGGTGACCGAGGCGGCGCAGCGGCTGTCGGAGAGCACCCTGCACGAGCGCATCGGTTTGCGGGGGCCGCCCGATGAGGTCAGGCGGCTGGCGGACACGTTCGACGCGATGCTGGAACGGCTGCACCGGGTGTTCGACGCGCAGCGGCGCTTCATCGCCAACGCCTCGCACGAGCTGCGCACGCCGCTGGCGATCAACCGGACGGTGCTGGAGGTGTCGCTGGAGGAGCCGGCCGCGTCGGAGGACCTCAAGGCGCTGGCCAGGGCGCTGCTCGGCACCAACGCCCGTTACGAGCGGCTCATCGAGGGCCTGCTGCTGCTCGCGCAGTCGGAGCAGGAGCTCACCGTGCGCAAGCCGGTGGACCTGGAGCAGGTGGTGCGCACCGCGCTGGAGCAGATCGACCTGCAGTCGCGCAGGCGGCCCGTCACGCTCCACCAGGACCTGCGGCCGGTGCTGGCCGAAGGGGATCCGCTGTTCCTGGAGCGGTGCGTGTTCAACCTGCTGGAGAACGCGATCAAGCACAACGTGCGCGACGGCGAGATCTGGCTGGCGCTGCGGCGGCAGGGCGACGACGCGGTGGTCACGGTGCGCAACACCGGGCCGGCGGTGCCGCCGTACGAGGTGGACGACCTGTTCGAGCCGTTCAGCCGGCTCCACGGCGACCGGGTGCGCTCGTTCAAGGGCGCGGGGCTGGGGCTGTCGATCGTACGGGCCATCGTGCGCGCGCACGGCGGCCAGGTCACCGCGGCCGCCCGGCCGGAAGGCGGGCTGAGCGTCACCGTACGGCTGCCGCACGGCCTGTCGTGAGACCCGGCCCCGGCGTCGCCGTCCGGACCCGCGTGACATCCTTGAAGGGTGCTGTCGCCAATCGACGTGCTGCAGGAGCAGATCAGGTCCCACCTGGCCGCCTTCGACCGCCGGCAGGTCCCGCCCACCGGCGGGGTGCGCAGGGCCGCCGTCACCGTGTGCGTCCTGGAGGACGCCGAGCGGGTCCCGTACACGATCCTCATCAAGCGGGCCGCCCGCGGGCGCAACCCGGGCCAGTGGGCGCTGCCCGGCGGGCGCCTGGACGACGGAGAACGCACCGTGGACGCGGCGCTGCGCGAGCTCGCCGAGGAGACGGGCGTCACCGGGGTCGAGGTCGCCGGGATGCTCGACGACTTCGTCACCGACTCCGGCTTCGTGATCACGCCGGTGGTGGCGTTCGGCGGCGTCCAGCAGCCGGTGGCCGACCCGCGCGAGGTGGCCTCGGTGCATGACGTGCCGCTGGAGTGGTTCCTGGCGCCGGGGGTGCCGCGCTGGCGCGGGAAGCTGCTGCAGATGCCGCTGGGGCCGTCCATCGTGGTGCACGCGCCGACGGGGGCGATCCTGTGGCAGTTCGCCGAGGTGGCGCTGCGCGGCCGCGAGCAGCGGGTCTTCGACGTGAAGCAGCCGCGCTGGACGAGGACCTGACCGGGCGCGCCCGGTCAGGTCCGGCTCGTCCTACGCGCGGACGAAGCCGTTGACGATCAGCGGCAGTGACGCGTCCAGCCCCGCCACGTTCAGCACGCCCTCGTCGGCGGGGTCGCCGATCGAGTAGCCCACGGCGGTCATCGCCGCGACGACCACGCGCGCGTCCGCGGCCACGGTGCGCCGGTAGGCGTCGAGCTCCTGCGACGGGTGGGCGCGCCCCGCCCACGTCTCGTTGTCGGTGAACACCACGATGCCGTCCACCGCCATCCGCTGCTCGCGCGCCCAGCGGAACGGCAGCGAAAGGTCGGTGCCGCCGCCGGACGGCCGCCAGGAGCCGATCTCGCGCAGGTTGGTGCGCGGGGTCACCTTCGAGGCGTGGACGTCGGTGTCGACGTCGATGACGTGCACGTTCCCCTTCTCGATGCGGGCCAGCATGACGGCCATCGCGCAGCCCACCTCGTACGGCGAGCCGATCGTCGAACCGCCGACCACGACGTCGCCGCCGTGCCAGCCGCCGCGCCAGCCGCCCGACATCGACCCGGAGGAGTCGACCGCGACCAGCAGCCGCCGGCCTGTGGGCTCGACGGCGCCGAACGCCAGCTCGTACGTCTCCTCCAGCGCGTCCCGGATCGCCGGGACCGGCGCCCACCTGTGCGCGTCGGCGCGCGGGTCCGGCTGGGCGCGGCCCGAGCCGTACACGCGCAGCGCCAGGAACGCGTCCATCGGGTGGATGCGCGCCCGCAGCAGCGCGTCACGGTCGGTGAGCCGGGCGACCGCGCGCCGGGTGGCCTCGCCCTTGGGGGTGAGCGTGCCGATCCGGGTCATGCGGGCCAGGTTGCGCAGCAGCGCGGTCATGCCGATCGTGTCGACCAGCGCGTCCCACACCTTCGGATGCCTCAGCACGGCGTCCGGCAGGAACTCCCACGGCACCCTGCGCTCGGTCACCACCCGGACCGCCTCGCGGGCCGTGGTGACGGCCTTGGCGGTCAGGAACCGGTCCACCGACTCCAGCGCCTCGCGCGCCTGCTCGTCGGAGACGTTGCCGGCGATCCAGCCGAACAGCCGCGCCCGCTGCGGGCCGTCCGCCTTGGGGTGGGCGATGCGCAGCACGTCGCGCAGGTCGAACGTCTCGCCCTGCGGCGTCCTGCGCTGGCGCGCCTTGCACACCTTGAACGCGACGTCGTCGGGGCTGCCGGTGGAGAACCAGGAGGCGAGCGCCGTGCGCAGCGACCGGCCGGTGACCGGCGCGGTGCCGCGGGCGGTCGGCTTGCCGCCGAGGTTCTTGTAGTAGCCGAAGAAGGATGCGAGATGATCGGTCGTGCGGGCCACCTTGGGCAGGGCGAGCTTGGCGGCCTGCCGGGTGGCCACGTCGCCGCGGGCGTAGGCGGCGGCCAGCGCGAACAGCGCCGGGCGCTGCTTGGGAGCGCGCGGCGGGCGCGCGGTCGAGATGGCGGTGAGCAGCTCGACGACGCGCGGGCCGTCCTCGGCGATCGCCTCGAACAGCGCGGCGGCGTTGCCGGCGGTCAGCTGCTCCTGCGACACGTAGTAGGTGCCGCCCGTGGTGCCGAGGATCAGGAAGTCCTCGACGCGCTGCCACAGGTCCTTGTCGAAGACGAAGCCGCCCGCCGCGTTGCGCACCTGGTCGGCGCGGCCGGGCAGCGGCCGGGTCTGCGGCGTGGCGAACGCGGAAACGCCGGCGAGGGGGTCACGGTTTCCCGGCATGGTTTCACCTCGTATGTCTCGACCCGCCCGAACGGCGGATATACAGAAAAAAATGGGGGCGGATGTGGAAATGCCGACCGGCTTTTTACGGCGCGCTGCCACTACGCGACGCGCGGGCGCACCCGCGCGGCAGGGAATCGAACCCCGCGCTTCCGGCACCCGAAGCGATAACCGGCCTGCTTCGACCCGCCCCCGAGGCTGGGAGAGGGCACGGATATGGGGGCGTCCACCGGCGTTGGCGCTCTGCCGACTGAGCTACCGGAGCGTTGGCCCCGGGCAGGACTCGAACCTGCGACTCCCCATTAAAAGTGGTAACCGACGAACTTCGACCCGTGCCCTCACCGAGCCTCACTGACATTCTGAATTCAACACGGAATGCCAATGGGAGCTCAAATCATTTTCTCGATCACGTCGGCGGGGCCCTCGTCACCGTGAGTGATCGGGGCCCCCTCCCGGGGACGTCGAAGATCGCCTGGCGCAGGTCACGTGTCGCCCATGAGGGGGGCACGATTACCCCCATGGCCGGACCGTGTGCTTAACTCAAGTTGCCGATGTGGTCTGTGTCCCCCGGGCCGCAAATTACCGCCTTCACGGAATACCGTTCGGCTGGAGCCGTGTTGTGCATCTCGCCGAGGAGGCGACCGCCACATCGGCCTCAACGACTTTTCCAGGCGTCCCGCCCACCGGCGGGGCGCCTGCTTTATGGTGGGGTGGCCGACCGGCCCGATGATCAGGAGAGCTCGTTGCTGTACGAAGTGGTCAAGTTCGCCGCCGCGCCGCTGACGCACGCGATGTGCCGGCCGCACATCTCGGGCGCGGCGAACGTGCCCAGGAGCGGGCCCGCGATCCTGGCCGCCAACCACCTGTCGATCCTCGACTCGTTCCTGCTGCCCGCACTGCTGCCGCGGCACGTGACCTTCACCGCCAAGAACGAGTACTTCGACGGCAACCCGGTCTCCGGCTTCTTCATGCGGCTCGGCGGCAGCCTGCCGATCGACAGGGAGAGCGCGCACGCCGCCCAGAGCATGCTCGACTCCGCCGCGGAGCTGCTGGAGCGCGGCGAGCTGTTCGGCATCCACCCGGAGGGCACCCGCTCCCCCGACGGCCGCCTCTACCGCGGCAAGGTCGGCGTGGCCTGGCTGACGCTCAAGACGGGCGCCCCGGTCCTGCCGGTGGCGCTGAGCGGCACCGAGAAGGTGCTGCCGGTCGGCTCCAAGGTGCCCAGGCCCGCGCGGATCGGCATCGCCATCGGCGAGCCCATGCGGTTCGAGGGCGACCACACCAAGGCCCGCGACCGGCGGCGGGTGACCGACGAGATCATGGCGGCCATCCAGAAGCTGTCCGGGCAGGAATACGTGCCGACCTACGCCGCCAGCTACAAGGCGGCCAACGGCGTGTCGTGACAATGTCGTCGAGGATCAGGGGGATTTAGCGTGGCGCGTGGTCGTACCATCGCGATCGTGTCCGGCGCCACCGTGCTCGCGGTGGGGGCCGCGGCCGGCGGCGCGTACTACCTGCTGCACACCAGGGGAACGCCCGCCGAGACGGCGCAGCGCTTCACCGCCGCATGGCAGGCCGGCAACTGGACCGCCATGGGGGCGGAGCTGGCCAAACCACAGCAGCTCAACGCGTACGACCAGCAACGCAACGCACTCGCCGTCGAGTCGACGGACATCAAGCTCGGCAAGATCACCGAGACCGGCGACCGGGCCCGCGCCCCCTACACCGCCACCCTGACCCTCAAGAACATCGGCAAGTGGTCCTACCAGGGCCAGATCGACCTCATGGTGGCCGACCGCACCTGGAAGGTCGACTGGAAGCCCACCGCCCTGTACCCGTCGATGACCGCCGGGGCGGAGTTCAAGCTCAAGACGCGCTGGCCCGACCGCGCCGAGATCACCGACGCCCAGGGAGACCGGATCGACACGGGCACGGTCGGCGGGTCGGTGCAGCAGCTCGTCGGCTACCTCGACAAGGCCGGCAAGAAGGACGTGGCCAAGCTGGGCTCCTCCTACAAGCTCGGCCAGGCGATCGGGCGCGGCGGGCTGCAGGAGACGTTCCAGAAGCGGCTGGCCGGCACGCCCGCCACCGAGATCCAGCTCGGCGGCAAGACGCTGGAGACCATCGAGGGCAGCGACGGCGAGCCCGTCCAGACCACGCTCGACCAGCGCGCGCAGGCCGCGGCGGTGGGCGCGGTCAAGGACATGAAGAAGCCCACGTCGATGGTGGCGATCAAGCCGTCCACGGGCGAGATCCTGGCCGTGGTCAACAACCAGGGCGGCTTCAACCGGGCGCTGGACGGCCGCTACCCGCCCGGCTCGACGTTCAAGGCGGTCACCGCGATCGGCCTGCTGGCGGCCGGGATGTCGCCGTCGGACACGGTGACCTGCCCGATGTACGCGACCATCGGCGGGCTGAAGGTCCGCAACTCCGACAAGGAGGCGTTCGGGTCGCTGTCGTTCCTCGACTCGTTCGCCCACTCGTGCAACACGACGTTCGCGCCGCTGGCCGAGCAGAAGCTGGGCGCCGACAAGCTGCTGAAGACGGCCGAGGACGTGGGCTTCAACCAGCCCCTCAACATCGGGGTCCCGGCCGCCAAGGCCAGCTTTCCCCGGGCCCAGTCCGACGCCGAGCTGGCCGCGGAGTCGTTCGGGCAGGCCAGGATCACGGCCAGCCCGCTGACGATGGCCTCGGTGGCCGCCGCCATCGCGGACGGCACGTGGCGGCCACCGACGCTGGTGCCCTCGTTGAAGCAGAAGGCCACCGAGCACCCGCTGCCCGACGGGGTCAAGGAGCAGCTGCACTCGATGATGGCGGCCGTGGTGTCCAAGGGCACGGCCAAGTCGGCCGGCCTGCCCGCCGGCACTCACGGCAAGACCGGCACGGCCGAGTTCGGCACCGGCGACGACCTCGACACCCACGCCTGGTTCATGGGCTTCAAGGGGGACGTGGCGTTCGCGGTGGTCGTGGAGGGCGGCGGCGCGGGCGGCAAGGTCGCGGCGCCGGTGGCGGCGGCGTTCCTCAAGGGACTCTGACCCCAAGGGGCTCTGACCCGGAGGGCTTGGAACGGCCGCGGTGAGGTGAACCGGTCGCTGACCTGGGCAGAAGCCGGTTGTGCTGGGGATCGGTGGCAAGGAGTACGCGCAGCGGCAGGCGTCCATGCGGCGGCTGGCCGCGCGGGCGGGGTTCCGCGGGGTGGTGGCCTGGTCGAGAGGCGGTTCGGCGCAGGACCATTACGCCGACGTCTACTACCTGACGGGCTTCTACCAGCACCAGCCGTTCATCCCCGACTTCCCCGGCCACTGGCGGGCGCGGGGCCACGCGGCCGCGGTCCTGCCCGTGGACGACCCGCCACTCGGCGAGCCCACCGCCGTCCTGCTGACCAACTCGCGGGACCTCCAGGAGCCCCGGCCCGCGGCGCGGGTCCATGTGACGCCCGATCTCGTGGACGCCCTGGCCGAGGAGATCAGGGATACGATCCGGCCGGGCCGGGTCGCCCTGATCGGCTACGAGGCGATGGCCGCGCCGTGGTGGTGCCGGCTGCGTTCGGTGCTGCCGGGGCACGAGCTGGTGTGCGCCGACGACCTGGCCTGGGAGGCGCGCCGGATCAAGAGCCCCGCCGAGCTCGACCTGCTGCGCGCCGCGGGGGCGCTCGGGGTGCGCGCGGTGTCCGCCGCCCGGGACGCCGCCGTGCCGGGCGTCACCGAGGCCGACGTGGCGACGGCCGCGATCGCCGAGATCGTCCGGGCGGGCGGCGCCTACTCCGGCATGGGCATCTCCTCCGGCGCCGAGTCCTACACCTTCGCCGCCTCGGGCCCGACGCCCTACTCCGCCGACCGGCGGCTGGCCGAGGGCGACCTGATCAGGATCGACCTGTACGGCTCCGTGCGCGGCTACCTGTTCGACCTGGCCCGCACCTGGGTCGTCGGCGGCGAGCCGACCACGGAGCAGCGGCGGCTGCTGGAGGCGGTGCGGGAGAGCGTCCTGGCGGGGATCGAGCTGCTGCGGCCCGGCCGGCGCTTCGGCCAGGTGGCGCGGCGGTGCCAGGAGGTGTTCGAACGGTCGTCGTTCGCCGTCCATCACGGACTGCCCTGGTCGGAGACGGACGGCCTCTGGGGCCACGGGCTCGGCCTGTCGCTGGAGCCGCCGTGGATCACGGAGGGCGGGCCGGACGCGGACGGCCTGATCGAGGCGGGGATGTGCCTGGCGCTGGAGCGCAGGATCGCGATGCACTCCGTCGGGGGCGCCAGCCACGAGGAGGACGTCATCGTCACCGACTCCGGCCCCGAAGTCATCACCCGGGACACTTGAGCGAAGTTATCCGGCCGTGTAAATTTACTCGCATGGATAACAACGTGTGGGCTCTCGTGCGAGCCCTCTTCGTGGCCGTGCTCGTCATCTCCGTCGCGACCCTCGGCGTGGCCGCCCTGATCGGCGGCAACTGGGTGGTCTGGCTCCGCGGCGCCGCCGTTGCCCTGGCCGCCGTCTGGCTCGTCGCCCTGGCGGGACAGGCCGCCCGGGGAAAGAGGTCGGCCTACGTACGCATCCGCTTCGTCACCATCGCCGCCCCGCTCGGGATCGTGCTCATCCTCCTCGCCCCGGACAGCGGTTATCCCGTGTGGATGAAGGCGGAGCAGGCCGTGGTCGGCGTGCTGGTCGCCGCCGTGGCCCTCCTCGTCAACCGACGTGCCGTACGACAGGCGTTCCCGAAGCGTGGCAAGCTGGGCTGAATGCAGAGCTCCGCGACCCGCCGGGCGGCCACCGAGGCCCGCAAAGCACAGATCGCCTCCGCCACGATCGCCGTGCTCGCGCGGCGAGGCTATGCGGAGACCACGTTCGAGGCCATCTGCGAGCAGGCCGGGCTCAGCAGCAAGCGGCTGATCTCCTACCACTTCTCCAGCAAGGACCAGCTGTTCGAGGCCGTCGTCCGCCAGGTCGTCGAGGACGCGGCCGCCTTCATGCGCCCGGCGCTCGACGCCGCCTCCGGGGCGCGTGCCCAGCTGGAGGCGTTCATCAGGGCGAACATCGCGTTCATCGCCGCCCATCCCGAGCACGTGCGGGCGGTGCAGCAGATCGCCTTCAACCAGGTGCCCGTGGGCGGTGACGAGCAGGACGCCGCGGTCGCCCGGCTGGCGGCGCTGTTCGCGGACGGGCAGCGGGCGGGGGCGTTCCGGAAGTTCGACGGGGTGTTGATGGGCGCCGCCCTGCGCGCGGCCATCGACGGGGTGGCCGACCGCCTCGTCAGGGGCCTCGATCCGGACCGGTGCGCGGACGAGCTGGTCGAGATCTTCGACCGCGCGACACGCGCCTGACCTCACCGATCACCGAGGAGCGCGGGCGTGCTCGCTGGGCGTAGGTGCTGTCCGCGCCGAGCAGCTCCTCGTGACCGCCCTGCTCGGCGATCACCCCGTCCTCGAGGACCGCGATGAGGCCGGCGTCGCGCACCGCGCCGAGGCGGTGGGAGATCAGGATCCCCGTCCTGCCCGCCCGGATCTCGCGCAGGCGCGTATGGATCTCGTGCTCCGCCTCCGCGTCCAGTCCGGCGCTCGGCTCGTCGAGGATCATCAGGTCGCGTTTCCGTCGCAGGAATGCCCGGGCCAGGGCCAGTCGCTGCCATTGCCCGCCGGAGAGCGGCACCCCGCTCCCGGAGTCGTCCCGCTCCGGGCCCTGGCGGACCATCCGGGTCAGCAGCGTGTCGTAGCCGCGGGGCAGGGCGGCGATCAGCTCGTGTACGCCCGCGTGCCGGCCGGCCGTCTCGATGCGCCAGTTCACCGCGACGGCGGCGTCGAGCACGTCGTCCAAACGCGGTGAGCCAGGTGTCGCGGTGGCTGGTGTCCTCGTTGTGCTTGCCGGCCGGGGCCGCCATGATTCCGGAATCGTCAATGCCGTTGATTCGCCCTCGGGTGGCGTGGCCGAGCCGGCTCGGCCAGGCCGCGCGCACCGCCATCGCCCACGCCTTGGCCTGCGGGCACCCGGACGGCATCTTCCGCTGCCCGGCTTCGCCGGATCCCCGCTCCACGAGGCCCACTCCCACCGATCACCTCTGCCGGAGACTCCGGCGGGCGCGCTCCAGATCGTCCCTGGCTGTCTTGGTCAGCGTCTGCTCGGGCCCCATGACGGCCTCGAACCGGTTCACGACCCATTCGTACTCGGCGAGCGCGTCGGCGGTCCGTCCCGCTGCCTCGTACGCCATGGCCAGGCCGTGCCGGGTGATCAGCGTGTCGGGATGGTCGGCGCCCAGCAGCCGCGCCTGTTGGCCGGCGACGTGCTCGTACAGCTGAACGGCTTCATCGACCCTGCCCGCCACGTTGTAGGCGCGCGCGAGCTGTCCTTTGGTGACCCAGGTATCGGGATAGTCGTGATCGAAGATCCGCTCGTGATCGGCTATCAGTCGCCGGAACAGCTCGATGCCGCGCTCGGGCCGGCCACCCTCGACGTTGGTGTAGGCCTGGAAATAACGCGCCGCGAGGAGGGTGGGATGGTCAGGTTCGAGCGCCTTCTCCTGGTCGGCCACCACCTGATCGATCATCGGCACCGCCTCGGGCGCCCTGCCTCCCATCGTGTACGAGAAGGCCACCGACGCGCGTGACCACAACGTGTCCGGATGATCGTCACCCAGGACGCGGGAGCGGTCGGCCGCGACGCGCTGGTAGAGGGCGGCGGCCTTCATCGCCTGGCCGGCGTACTCGAAGGCGTGCGCCAGCGAGTGCAGGGCCTTGAGGGTGTCCGGATGCTCGGCTCCCAGAAGTCTCTCGCGTCCCCTGACGACGGCTTCGGCGACCGGGAGGGCACGAAGCCCGTCGTTGAGATACACCAGGTGCGAGACCACGACGTGGCGAACCCGCAGCACGAGCTCGGCCGCCGCGCGCATGTGCGCGAAATCGTCGTCGGGCGCCTGCTCCACGGCCTCCCACAAGGCCGCCGCGTGCTCGGCCACCGCCATGATCGTGGGGAACTTCCGCCAGGTGTCCTGGTCGGAGACGTCCTCGACCGCTACGCACAGCCGTTGCCCGGCTGTCTCGATCAGCTCGGCCAGGGTGCCGTCGCGCCCGGCCTGATCGCGTACCGCACGCCGGACGAGGCGGTGGACGAACGCGGTCGTGTCGCTCCGGCTGAAAGTGACCAGCGATCGGGCGCCCAGCTCGGCCAGCGCCGGTTCCGCCTGCGGGCCGAGCAGCTCGAACCCGACGCCGGACGTCGACAGCACGGACAACTCGCCGAGCAGATGCGCGGCCTCTGGGCCGGTCTGCCCGACCGACAGCATGATCGCCTGCGCGACTCCGGTGGGGTACGGCTCGCCGCGCGGCCGCGCGAGGAGCACCTCGATGGGGGTGGCGTGCAGCCGCCCCAGATAGGACTCGCAGGACAGGCGCGGCGGGCCGACCAGGGCCGCGGCGGCGATACCCAGGGCGAGCGGCAAGCGATCCAGTTCCTCGGCAAGCGACCGGAAGCCGCCGTCGTCCGCGCCCACCCGCGTGCGGAGGTACCTCACCGCCTCGGCCTCCGTGAACTGTTCCACCGCGACCATCGTGGCGAGCCGTTCGAACGAATGATCATTGGTGGTGATCAGCACGCGCGCCCGGCCGTGCGAGGGGAGCAGCGGCGCGAGCAGATCGGGGTCCGTCGCGTTGTCGAACACGACCAGATACGGCTCGCGCCGCTCCTGAAGCCAGGCTCTGACCTTGCGGGCCACGGTCGCCGGGTCGTCCGCGTCGCTGCGCAACCCGGCTTCGGTGGCCAGTTGGTCCACCGAACCGTGAAGCTGGTCGACGGTCTCGGCGTGCAGCCACGCCACCGGGATGCCACGCTCGATGCAGCGCCGGGCATAGGCCGCCGCCAAGTGGGTCTTGCCCACCCCGCGTCCGCCGACCAGCGCACACACCGCCGCCGTGCGGCGCGTGGAGAACAGCTTGTCGACGCGTTCGCTCAGATCCGCACGCGTCTGGAAGGCCTTCGGCTCGCGAGGCACATCACCGACCGTGCGCAGGTCCCGCTTCGAAGCGGGCGGCGAGCCGGTGCCCGGCTCCGTCTGCCCTGCCCAGATGGCGAGCGGCGTTCCGGGGAGCAGGACGACCAGACCCACGACGATGCTCGTGCTGTCCAGCCCGAGCCCGCGCGCCACACAGATCCACCAGGCCAGGACCCCGGCCGTCGACGGCAGCGTCGCCGCGATCACGACCTTGAGCCAGCGCGGCATCTCAGCCCTCTCTGCGCGGGAACGGTTTCTGTGATGAATCGCATGGCCGTACTCGACGAGTGTCACACGCCGCCATCCCCTTGTCGCGGGCCAATCACGCGAGCACCGATCACACGAGGACCGATCACGCGAGCACCGGTCACACGGGCGCCGGTCACGCGAAGGCCGATCACGCGAAGGCCCACCACACGAGGACCGACCGCACGAAGGCCCACCACGCGAGCACCGGTCACACGGGCGCCGGTCACGCGAAGGCCGATCACGCGAAGGCCCACCACACGAGGACCGACCGCAGGAAGGCCGATCACGCGAGGGCCCGTCGCGGTCGCCACCGTGCCGCTCGGAGTCGAGCGCCGCGGTTACTTTCGCCTGTCCCCGGTGGGGCCGCTCATTTACCAAGGAACTCGGCTTGCATACATTGCGTCCATTGCATGCAATGCATGCGATCCGCTAACCTCTCCTGTATGCAGACCGATGTGGCGCGGAGGCGGCTGAGGGAGATGATCCTCGACGGCGCGTACCCGCCCGGGGCGCGGTTGACCGAGATGGAGGTCGCCGCCGCCCTGGACATGAGCCGCACCCCCGTACGCGAGGCGCTTCGCGCGCTGACCGCCGACGGCCTCGTGCGCCCCTCCGGGCGCGGCGTGGTGGTCGTGGAGTTGGAGCGGGGCGACCTGGACGAGGCCTACCAGGTGCGGGCGGCACTGGAGGCGCTCACCGCCGAGCTGGCCGCCACCCGCCAGCGCGAGGGCCGCATCGCCCCCGCCGACCTCGCCGCGCTCCGCGAGATCGCGATCGACACCGCCACGGCCACCGCCGAGGGACGGTTGGCCGAGGCCGTGCGGCTCAACCTCCGCTTCCACCGGGTGATCGCCGAGCTGGCGGGCAACTCGATGGCGCTGCACGCGCTGGAGCGCATCTGGGATCAGATCCAGGTGTCCACGTTGCGCTCGCTGGCGCCGCCGTCTCGGCCCGCGCACGTGTCGGGCCAGCATGAGGAGCTCGTGGCCGCGATCGTCCTGGGCCGTCCGGAGGAGGCCGCCAGGGTCGCCCGCGCACACGTACTCGACACCCGTAGCATCACCCATAGCAAGGAGGACGAAGCATGACCCGCGAGCACACGTACCCGGTCATGGTGACCTGGACCGGCAACAAGGGCACCGGCACCAGCGGCTACCGCGACTACGGCCGGGAGCACGAGCTGACCGCCGAGGGCCTGCCGGCCATCGCGGGCAGCTCCGACCCGGCCTTCCGCGGCGACCCGTCGCGCTGGAACCCCGAGCAGCTCCTGGTCGGCTCGCTGTCCCAGTGCCACATGCTGTCGTACCTGCACAAGTGTGTCACGGCGGGCGTCATCGTCACCGAGTACGTCGACGACGCGGTCGGGACGATGGCCGAGACCGCGGACGGCGGCCACTTCACCGAGGTAGTGCTGCGCCCTACGGTCACCGTGACATCGCCCGAGATGGTCGACGCCGCCGCCGAGCTGCACAAAGACGCGCACAAGGCATGCTTCATCGCCAGCTCCGTGAACTTCCCGGTGCGGGCCGAGCCGACAATCCGCGTCACGGGCTCCGACGTCGCCACGCCGTAGAGTCGTAGGTCCGTCCCGGCACCGCGCCGTAGAGCCGTAGGTTCGTCCCGGCACCGCGCCGTAGAGCCGTAGGTTCGTCCGGGCGCCGTCATTGGCAGGCAGCGGCCTGGGCGCGTTCCCCCGTACGACACGCGGGTACGTATCGGGCCGGAAACCGGTTGGATGCCGCCCTTCGCGCCAGGCAGGCTTGGATCATGAACGATCTCCCAGGGTTCGAGCCCGACGCGCGCCTACTGATCGTGAACAGCGACGACTTCGGAATGCACCGGGCGATCAACGACGCGGTCGTGCGCTCGATCGAGGAGGGGATCTCGGGCTCGTGCAGCCTGATGGCGCCCTGCCCGGGGGCGGAGCACGCCATGCGACTGCTGCGCGACCGACCGGAGATCCCGTTCGGGATCCATCTGACGCTGGTGTGCGACACGCCTCGCCGCAGGTGGGGGCCGTTGGCGGCCAAGGAGGAGGTGCCGTCGCTGCTCGATGAGGCGGGTGAGCTGTTCACCCCCGACCGCGCACCAGAGCTGCTCGCCCAGGCTCGCCTGGACGAGGTGGAGCGCGAGTTCCGCGCGCAGATCACCGCCGTGACGGACGCCGGGCTGGCGCCGACCCACCTCGACTGGCACTGCCTGGCCGACGGCGGGCGCGCCGACGTTTTCGACCTGACGGTGGCGCTGGCCCAGGAGTACGGCCTGGCGGTGCGGGCCTGGCTCGACCCGGCCCGCCAAAAGGTACGGGCGCGCGGGCTGCCGGTGGTCGATCACGACTTCCTGGACAGTTTCCGGCTCGAACTCGACGGCAAGGCGGCCACGTACGCCAGACTGCTGCGCGAGGTGCCGGTCGGGCTGAGCGAATGGGCCGTCCATCCGGGGCTGGGGGACGAGGACGCGCAGGCGATCGAGCCCGACGGGTGGCGCGTGCGGCGGACCGACTACGAGTTCCTCATCTCCCCCGAGGCTCGCGAGATCCTGCGGAGCGAGGGGATCATCGTGCTCGACTACCGGGTCCTGCAGGAGCTCTGGGCGAAACGACGACGCCTCGAAGCCCGTTGACATCGCGCGACGCGTGGCCACCCGGTCCTACACCGCCACCAGCTCACAGCCGTAGACGCCGATCACGCGAGCCGCCGATCCGCAACCCTTGACGCTGGTCACGCATGGCCACCCAGCCCTACGCCGCCACCAGCCCACAGCCGTAGACGCCGATCACGCGAGCCACCGATCAGCAACCGTAAACGCCGATCACGCGTGACCACCCGTTCCTACGCTGCCACCGGCCCACAACCGTTGACGCCGATGCCATGGGGCCGGTGATTCGCAGTCCTCCAGACCGCCGGCGCATACACCAAGGACCGCGTTCAGGCTCTGCAAGGCGCATGGCGTTGGGGCTGGCGCAGGCCTGGACTGCGAGGACTTGCAGGTCCCGGACGTTGAGGACCGCACAACGCCCGCCGGGCACGGCCACCGCACGACCCACGTACGGCACCAGCACCGCACGACCCACGTACGGCACCACCACCACATGACACACGTGCGGCGCCACCACTACAGGACTCATGCCCAGCACGACCACCGCACGCATGCCATCACTACACCGCATGACGCATGCCCGGCACGACCACCGCATGCCCAAGTCCGGCAGCAGCACCGCAGGACAGACGTGGGGCGCCACCACCGCAGGACGTATAGGCGGCACGAGCACCGCAGGACGTATGCCCGGCACGACCACGATACGACGCGCGCCCAGCGCAGGCGTGGCAGACGGGGCACAGGCGTGCTGGCCAACGGCCCCCGGAACGGATCGACGACGACTCCGGAACGGAGGATGAACGGATCGAGAACGGCCCGTAACGCAGCGTGTGGGAGGCAGTGCATCCGGCGCCTTGAAGGCGCCGATCCGTTAAGGGCGGCTAGAAGGTGGCGGCGGCCAGGGCGAGCGCGGCGGCGGCCTCGTGGCGGAGCACCATGATCAGGAGCGTGGCTACCAGCGTGGCGATGAGCAGCCAGCTGATCAGAATGATGACTGTCGAGCGGCGTGGCCGACGCCTGCGGCCCGGTTGCCCCTTGGCCTTCGCCTCGCTGCGACGCACCCGCTCGTTGAACGACTCCAGTCGTGCGACGAGTCGCGGATCGTCGGCGACGAGGTGCTGCTCAATCTGGGCCAGCATCCGCTCCTCGTCCTGCGACCAGGCCATAGGCGCACCTCCCGAACGCAAGCTCTGCGACGTCTTTCTGCCCAACCCTGAAGATCATTAGCCCCCGGCTGACCAGGTAATTGCAACCTCTTTTCGGTTTGCGATCATGCTCGAACTGCTGTTCTAATCATGGCATGCGCTGGGACAACCTGCGCCTGGCCGGGCCCGGTCAGGACGATCCGGCCGTGCCGCTGTTCGCTCGCGGCGCGGTCACCCGCACGTTCGACACGCCCGAGTTCAGGGGGATGACCTTCTACGAGATCCGGGCCCGATCCATCATCAACCGGGTTCCGGGAGCCAGTCGAGTCCCGTTCGAGTACACGATCAACCCCTATCGCGGATGCACGCATCGCTGTATTTACTGTTTTGCCCGAAAAACGCATGAATATCTGGATTTTGATGCCGGGGCGGACTTCGACTCGAAGATCGTCGTCAAGGTCAACGCCGCCGAGCTGGCCCGCAAGGAGCTGGCCTCGCCGCGCTGGGGCGGCCACCACGTGGCCATGGGCACCAACGTCGACTGCTACCAGCGCGCGGAGGGCCGCTACAAGCTGATGCGCGGCATCCTGGCCGCGTTGCGCGACGCGCGTAACCCGTTCTCGATCCTCACCAAGGGCACGCTGATCCTGCGCGACCTCGACCTGCTGACAGAGGCCGCGGACGTCACCGACGTGAGCGCCAACGTGTCGGTCGGCTTCGTCGACCCGGAGGCGTGGCGCGCGGTGGAGCCCGGCACCCCCAACCCGCGCAGGCGCCTCGAGGTGTGCGCGACACTCAACGACAACGGCATCGCGTGCGGTGTCCTGATGGCCCCGATCCTCCCGTTCCTCACCGACTCCCCCGCCCAGCTGGAGACCACCGTCAAGGAGATCGCCGCCTCCGGCGCCACCCACATCGCCCCCATCGTGCTCCATCTTCGGCCGGGGGCGCGGGAGTGGTGGCTGGGGTGGCTGTCACGCGAGCATCCGCGCCTGGTGCCGCGCTATCTGGAGCTGTACGGGCGCGGGGCGTACGCGCCCAAGCCGTACCAGGAACGGGTGACGCGCCTGGTCAAGGAGCTGGCCGAACGCCACGGCGTGGGCCGCGCCACCGCCGCCATGGCCCGCCGCCTCCCGCCCCGGCCCGCGCTGATCCCCGACGAGCCGGAGCAACTACGCCTGCTCTGAGCTCCACGCGACGTCCGTTCGGCCCCCCGTGCGACGCCCCCCGTTCGGCGGCGTCCGTTCGGCGGCGTCCGGACGTTCTTCCGGAAGGTTCGCTGAGTTGACACCTCGCAGTCCTGGAAGATGCTGACCAACGGGACTCGACGAAGATCGTCCAGTCCAGCGGCACCGCGCCGCCGTCAGTGTTCCGAGCGGCTGGGACAGGGCGTCAACGGGCGGGCTACCTGCCATGCCAGCGACCCTCCGCCATTGGTTCCGTACGGCGGGCATGACGAGCTTCCGACCGAGAAGGCCGGGTTGCGCGGTCGCCTCGGCGAGGACCCGTGACCGACGGCCGGTTGGACGCGGGGGCCGGACGTCCATCGACGGCCCTTGTCACGCGCCCCCGATCGGGCTCCACAGTCAGGTTCCGAAGCGGGACGAATCCCTCGATCCAGGGTTCGCGCTCCGCCGAGCTCTGCCAGCGTTCGGCGACCTCCCGAGCCCGGTCGGTGAACCCTTCGGCAGTGACCGGTGCTCGATCGGGACCGCAGGCCGCCGCGAGCATGAGGAGCACCGCGGCCGGAAGCATGCGCATACCCGGTAGACGTGTCGGCGGGCGACGCGGTTCTCAGCCGCGCGCCGGCCGGGCCGGTGCGCCGCGCATGAGGATCTATCGAAAGGTGGACGACCGGCGAGGTGCTTGTCGACAAGGCTGAGGGCCATGAGGAAGACGATCATCGCCGTGCTCGGCGCACTGCTGCTCCCCCTGGCGGCGGGGGCGCCCGCGGCGGCGGATACCAGGCTGTCCTGGCAGGACTGCGGGGACGGCCTGCAGTGCGGCCGGATCACCGTGCCCGCCGACTGGGCCGTTCCCAAGGGCGAGCAGATCACGCTGGGGCTCGCCAAGCTGCCCGCTCAAGACCCAGCCACCAGGCAGGGCACGCTGGTGCTCAACATGGGTGGTCCCGCCCAGCAGATCTCGGTCCTGCGGCAGGCGAAGAACTACTTCGCCGACCTGACCCGATGGTTCGACGTGGTGGTCTTCGACCCGCGCGGGTTCGAGGCGAGCACCGAGGTACGCTGCCCCGACCCGGCGCCGTTGGCCGCGAACGGGGTGTGGGTGTTCTCCGGCCCCGCTGCCTACGCCAGGTACACCGAGCGCAACCGCCGCTTCGGCCTCGGCTGCGCGGACGCCGCCGGCCCGCTCGCCGGCAAGCTGAACTCCTGGCAGGGAGCCCGCGACCTGGAGGCGGTCCGGGTGGCGCTGGGCGAGCAGAAGCTGAACTACTTCGGCAACTCCTACGGCACCGTCCTGGGCGTGGCCTACGCCGAGTACTTTCCGTCCCGTATCAGTCGCATGTACCTGGACAGCGTCGTGGACCATACCAACCGGTCGTTAGCCGAGTGGCTGCTGCCCAAGGCGACGACCAAGGAACGCAACCTGCACCGCTTCGCCGGCTGGTGCGCCACCGACCAGAGCTGCGCGCTCCACGGCCGCGACGCGCTCAAGGTGTGGGACGAGGTCATGGCCCGTGCCGCCGAACGGCCGATCCCCGCGCCTGGCGCCGGCTCCGGCGCCACGGCGAGCGCCGCCCTGATCGCCTCCCGCGCGGCTCCCACGTTCGAGGCGACCTGGCCGGAGCTGGCCCGGTCGCTGGCCGAGGCGCACGCGGGCGACGCCACCCGGTTCGCCAAGCCGTTCACCGGGCCGGCTGATCCGGACCTGAGCAGGATCACGATGTGCGGCGACTTCCCGTACCCGACCGCATACCGAGAGGTCAAGGCCGTGGAAACGCGGCTGAGGAAGGTCGCGCCGCGCATCGGCTGGACCGCGGCCTGGCCGCCGGCCAACTTCTGCACCGGGCTGCCGGACAAGACGCCCTTCCCGCCCCACCCGGTTCGCCCGCGCGGCCTGCCGCCGATTCTGATCGCCGGCGGTGAGTACGACGACACGACGCCGCCCGCGCACGCCCGCCGGATCGCCGCGCAGATCGACGGCGCGCGTTACCTGGCGGCCAAGGGCGGTCACGCTCTCTACTGGAGCGGCAACCCCTGCGTCCGCGACCACGTGCACCGCTACCTGACCACCGGGCAGCTCCCGCCCGCGGGCACGACCTGCGGTCCGGCATCATCGTGACATGCACTGGCTGAGGGAGGCCCTGCTCGTCGCCGGCGCCGCGGCCGTCGCGGCGCTGCTGACAGCGCTGGCGGGCAAGAACCTGATCGACATGCCGCTCCTGGCCGTCTTCAGTGCCGGCGTCAGCCTCCCTCTGCTGGTACGGCGGGCGCTGCCGTTGACCGCCGCCACGGCGTCCGCCGCGATCGCGCTGGCCGGGATGATACAACTGCACCGCTGGGAGGGGATGCTGGTCACGATGGCCCTGTTCTGCACGGCCGTCTACCACCGGCCGCGGCGGCCCCTCCTGGTGCTGGCGGTCAACACGTGCTGGGTGGCGGGCGTCACCGTGGCGATGGCCGAACCCTTCCCTGCCCTCACCACCATGGTGATCATGAGTGTCGCCCCCGTGGCCACCGGCTACGCGCTGCGGCTGCATCGGGACCGGGCCGACCAGACGCTCAGGCTGCGGCGGGCCGAGGCGGAGCGCGTGCTGGCGGAGGAGCGCACCTGGCTGGCCAGGAACGTCCACGACAGCGTGGGCCACCACCTGACCGCGATCCGGCTGCAGGCAGCGGCGGCCCGGCGAGCGCACACCGACGCCTCAGCGTGGCGGGCCCTGGAAACGATCTCGGGTCTCTCGCTGTCGGCGCTCACCGAGGTACGCGACCTGCTGCGAACGCTCAACGAGCACCCGGCCGCCCTTCAGCCCGGCACCGCCGACCTGGAACGGCTGGCCGCTCGGCTCTCCTCCGCCGGCCGCAGGATCACCATGCGCCGTTCGGGGACAGGGGGCGCCCTGCCGCCGGCCGTCGACCACACCGCCTACCGGGTGGTCCAGGAGGCCCTGACGAACGTCGTACGCCATTCGGACGCGACCGAGGTCACCGTCCACCTACGGCAGGACAACCGCGGCCTGCGCGTCGAGGTCCTCGACAACGGCGCCCCGATCCCGGCGCCCCAGGCCGAGGGCCAAGGCCTCCGCGGCATGCGGGAACGCGTGCACCTGCTCAACGGTGCCCTGTCGGCGGGACCGGCGGAAACGGGCGGCTGGCGGGTGCTCGCCGACCTTCCCAGCGAAAGGAACGCGTGGTGACGATCCGGGTGCTGGTCGCCGATGACCAGGAGGCGGCGCGGGAGGCGCTGCGACTCATCCTCGACGGCGAACCCGACGTCGACGTGATCGCGACGGCCGCCGACGGCGCCGAGGCGGTGCACCAGGCGCTGTGGCGGCGGCCGGACGTGGTGGTGATGGACCTGCGGATGCCGGGCATGGACGGCATAGCCGCCATCGGCCGCCTCGCCGCCGCCGAACCGGCTCCCCGCGTGCTCGCGCTGACCACGTTCGACCTCGACGAGTACCTGTTCGGCGCGCTGCGCGCAGGGGCGGCGGGCTTCCTGCTGAAGGACAGCGACCCCGACGTGCTCGTCGCGGCGGTCCGCGAGCTGCACCAGGGCAGGGGGCTGATCGACCCGCAGGTCACCGGCCGCCTGATCAGCCGCTTCGCCGCGCTGTCCCCGCGCCCGGCCACACCCGAACTCGGCCTGCTGACCCCGCGCGAACACGACGTGCTACGCCACCTGGCCCGAGGGCTGAGCAACGGCGAGATCGCCGCCGCGTGCACCATCGAGGAAGGCACGGTCAAGACACACGTCAACCGGATTCTCACGAAACTCGGGTTGCGGAGCCGCGTGCACGCGGCGATCTACGCCTACGAACACGGCCTCGTCACCCGCGACGGTCCTTGACCATCCGCCGGGCCTGTCGCGCGAGACGTACGCCCCAACGCCACCTCCGTGCGGCGGCCGGGCGCCCTTTTCGCGGTCCGCGGCCCGTGGCGTCCGAAGCGCCGGCAGGTTCCGCGCTGAACAGCCGGGTCCCGGCCGACCGGGGTAGATTCGGCAGTGTGCTGAAGCGCATCAACTACGACGACCGCCAGCACCTCGTGTACGCGCGCGGCCGAGCGCTGCCCCCCGACGTCGTCGCCGCCTGGATGGCGGAGTTCGCCCGGCACTCGCCGTCCCGGCGGCCGCTGACGGTCCTGGACCTGGGCAGCGGCACCGGCCGGTTCTCCCCGGCCCTTGCCGGCACCTTCGGCGGCCCGGTGTACGGCGTCGAACCCTCCGCCCGGATGCGTCAGGTGGCCACGACCAGCGCCGCTCACCCGTCGGTCAGCTATCTCCAGGGTGCCGCCGAGAAGATCCCGCTGCCGGACGACCGCTGCGACCTGATCCTGCTCTACCTGGTGATCCACCACATCCAGGACCTGCCGGCGGCGGCCCCGGAGATCGCCCGCGTGCTGGCCCCAGGCGGTCGGCTGCTCATCCGCAACACCTTCGCCGATCGGATGCCCGACCCGCTGTGGCACCGCTGGTTCCCACGCGCCCGGATGATCGAGGAGGAGCTCTTCCCCACGGTGGCCGAAGTGGTGGACGCCTTCGCCAGGGTCGGCTTGCGCCCTGCCGCCCTCACCTCGATCCGGCACCGGCTGGCAGCCGGTCCCGCCGACTACGCCGCACGGCTGCGGCTGCGCGCCAACTCGGTCTTCGAGCAGATGACCGAGCGGGAAATCGCCGAGGGATTCGCCGCCATGGACGCGGACCTTGCCGCGCATCCCGGCACCGATCCGGTCGAGGAAGACTGCGATCTGCTCATCCTGGAGCTCGACGGGGCACATGGCCGCGTAGTACACGCAGGCGAACAGGACGGCGGCGCACCGCCCCACCAGCTCTCTGGGCAGAACTGACCGCTCACGCCATGATCCGCCCATGGACGAGGATGCCTTCTGGACGCTCATCGAGCAGTCCAGCCGGGAGACCAGCACCCGAAAGGCCCGCCTGCGGTGGCTGGAGGAGCGACTCAGCGCACTCCCCCTCGACGAGGTCATCGACTTCCAAAAGTGGCTCGACATCTGCGAGTACCGATCCAACACCTGGAACCTGTGGGTCGCCTACCACGCCTCCGTCCCTCTGGGGTCGGACGACGGCTTCCTGTACTTTCGCAGGTGGCTCATCAGCCTCGGACGCGAAACCTTCGAACACGTCATCACCGACCCTGACACTTTGATCGAGGTCCCCGAAGTCCTCCACCTCTGGAAACTCGCCCGACGACGCAGGACCCGCTTGTGGACCGACGAGGAGGACCCCGAATTCGAATCGCTCGGATACCTCGCCTACAAGGCCTACACCAAGCGCACCGGCCTTGAACTGGCGACACTGCACGAACAGGCATTCGCACGCACCGGCCTGGGCGAAGACTGGAACAAGATGCGCGACGAGCAGCCGAGCCCCATCACCGAGGAGGAGTTCGCGTGCAGATTCCCGCGCATCCTGAGCTACTGGGGAGGAATGCCCGGTCCTCCCGCCGAGTGAATCCGCAGGACGAATCAAGTCCTCCGGCGGAGGCTCCGGCTCCGGGATGATCGCCGCGCCGGGTATCAACGCCATAGATGACTGAGGCGGAAGCCTGGTCATCCCGCCATGGCCCCGGCCTGCTTCCTCTTCGGGCGGGTCGACCGCGGCGGAGATGATCGGCAGGACGGTCGCCGACCACGCCAGGCTTCTCCCTCCTCGGGACCGGGATCGTCTGGTGATTCGTAAATGTTGATCGTGGCGGTGACCCGGAGCAATCCGGGGTCGTCCATATCGGAGCCGAAGAGGCTTGCCCTGGCGAGGTACGTCCTGTCGGTCACGATGCCACCGCGTGGACCGTTGAAGGGGCGTCCTCGGGGGGGTGGGTGCCGAAGTCCTCCAGATGCTTCCGTAGGCGCACCACAAGGTCCGGATGGAGAGCTGGCTCGGCCCGCGCATGGGGACCGGCGGTATGGCCACGCCGACGGCCATGGCGCTGTTCCACGCGCTGGAGGCGCGAGCACTAGCCTCGCAGGGTGACGAGGCGGGTGCTCGCGAGCGCTCGGACATGCTGAGCGGTGGTTCGAGCGGCGCGATCCCGAAGATGATCCGGTCTGGCTCCAGTACTTCGATGAAGCCGACTGGCTACCGAGTTCGCCCGCTGCAAGCGCGACCTCGGGCCCCATCAGCGCGCGGCTGACAAGGCGCTGAAAGCGTCGAACTCTCCGAGGCACTCTCTACGTCCGTAGCCTCTCCTTGCGGACCATCCTGGCCACGTCGCAGGTCGCACGTCGCTCGCGGTGATCTTGAGCACGGCCTGGCTTCCGCCATGGTCTCGACTACCTCGCGCCCCATCGGGAACGATCCAGCGGTTCAGGAATTCCAAGCCTTCGCAGAGACACGGCTTGTGAAGTCTCGTTAGGCGTCGTCTCATTCGGCGGTAGCAATGAGGGGCGCGGCAATCGCGACAAAGGCGCCCTAGTAGTCGGTCAGACACTCACAGCGGCGGTGCAGACGGCGGCAGCCCGCCAACCGGGAGACGGTCCGCTCAACCACCTATCGGAGTGCCCAGGTCCTGGCCGGATTCGATGCGCTGGCGAGGCCCTGGCGAGCAATGGGCGAGATGATGCCCGTCCACCCGGGAAGGCTCGCAGGTGGGGGGACGTCATAGCCTTCGTCACTGCGGAGCTTGCCAAGCTGTCGCGCATCTTGGCCGCGCTGATCGGCCTTACGTGAGACCCGGAGCCTCTACGGTACCACCCTGTGCCGCCTCAGCCTTTTAATCTCTGTAGTGCCCATACGACCGCGCAATGCAATCGGCTGCTCTTCATGCCGCGAGTGCATAACCCGTAACGAGCAGGCGATGACCTGCGATATACAGGTTGGCTCAATCGCCTGTGTGGCAGGAGTAGCGGTCGCCGGTTTATGCCGCCACCTCTAGCCGACAGTCGGACGGAGGCAGCGGAATGGATCAGCGGGAACTGGCCGCCCTATTCAAGACCATGTCGCTGGCCGAAAAGATCGCATGGTGCGAGGATTACTTACGATACATCGACCAAGTGCTCGCCAACACCCGCCGCCTCGCCGCAGAGGCGGCAAGCCGTCGGGAATTCCATGAGGTTCGCGAATATGAGGAAATTATTCGGCAACTCGAAGAAGCCAGGCCCCACATGGAGTTCGCACTCTACCGCTTGCACAATCCCACACTATGGCAGCGGATCAACATGTGGGTCAACGAGAGGGCAGCTGCCGAAGAGCGGAAGAAACAAGAGAAGCAGGCTCGAAGAAATGCGGGACGATGCCAGATCTGTGGAGGTCGGGGCTCTTGGGTGATAGCGGAGAAGCTCATACAGAAGTGCCCGTCTTGTGGAGGTAGCGGCCGCCCTCCTGGCTGGAGATGATGGATGCGCTACCACTGGACCGAGTACGCGAATCCATGGATATTTGCCCGGAATGCCTTCCGACCGGATACGGCTGACACAGAAAAGCCGTTCCAGCGACTCTCTGACTGGCGAGCACGGATAGGTACATTGTTCATCATCTATCTGAGCATTCCCACTGTCGACTGGCAAGACATTCTTTGGAGCTTCACCGATAAATCCTCGCTCGCCATCTTTACCGGTGCCGTGGTCGCCCTGACGGCGGTTCTGATCGTTTGGCTCGGAAGCGCGCACCCGGTGTCGCCGGCGACGGGGTATTACATGCGGGCATCGCTCAAGCGGGGCGCCGCTGCTTTGGTAAGCACGTTGGCGCTGGCGGCAACGGTCCGAACTGGCGTCTGGGCGGCGATTCCGTTTCCCTTCGGTTGGATTCTCGGCTGGTGGACCGTCATTTTCACGTTCGCGATGATGTGGTATTCGCTGCGTTGGGTATTCGGCGTCAGCGACGTGAACAACCTGCTCGGGCCTGCTGTCAGCGCGATCACTGCTGTGTTCGCGTTTACTGTGGAGGCGATCACCGACTCGTCTGACCTCCCTCACGACATAGACGTGCTGATCAATGTGTCAGGATTGGCCACCGTATGCCTGCTGGCCCTATGTGAGTTCCTGTACGAGTTCAGCCGGCGCGAACACACCCGAGCGGCTTCGGATTGGCATGTGGCGGCCGAGCTTCCTCGTCGGAGCGCATACTGGAACGGGCTGGCAGTTGCTTCCTTGCCCGTTACCGTTGTCGCCTGCTGGCCGGTCGGATTGGCCCTGGCTGTTGTAGCTCTGCGCCAGATACGGCAGACGGGTGAACGCGGCGCCGGCCTGGCGTGGGCGTCCATGGCCTTCACCGCAATATTCCTACTATTCATGTGCGGTTTCCTCGTGTGGAAAAGTGGCAGTATCTTCTGATTTTCCTGGGCAACGTGGTGACCCACATTAACTCCATTACGCCAGCGCCGACTGCACCCTGTCTGGGCTCCCGCCGGTATTCGGCGCGTCCTGGCAGAATGTCCACCGCGGCTCCCCCGAGCGGAGCGCTGCCTGGCAAGTGAAGGCGCGTGTCCGATGAGGCGGCGATCAAGGGGGAATCGCGAGCAGGGCCGTAAGGCATCCGACCAGATGCCGGAGCAGGCCAGGGGATCATGAGCCGAAACTCCCGGCCGCTTTCCCTGAGCCGTTTCCAGTTTGTCGCGGACACCGGGACGCCTTCGGGGTGAAGCGGCCGTGTGGGGTGCTGGCGGTATCTCGATCGAGCTTCTACCGGTGGATCAAGGCGGCGCCGGCCCGGGCAGAGCGGGCCGCGGCCGATGCCGCGCTCGCGGAGGAGGTCAAGCGGATTCACGGCGAGTTCGACTGCACCCACGGCAGCCCTCGCATCACCGCGGAACTGCACGCCAACGGGCGCCGGGTCAACCACAAGGAGTGGCGCGGGTGATGCGCGTCTTCGGCATCGCCGGGCTGCGTTTACGCAGGAAGGTGCGCACCACCGTGGCCGAGCCGTCGCATCAGAAGGTGCCTGACCTGCTCCAGCGGGACTTCACCGCGCCCGCTCCGGCCCAGCGCTATGTGGGCGACATCGCCTGCCGCTGGCCGACGGCGGCTTCCTGTATCTGGCGACCGTGCTGAACCTTGGCGCGCCGCTTGGCGGGCTGGTCGATCGCCGATCACATGCGCACCGAGCTGGTCGGCGACGCACTACGCGCCACCTCTGCGACGCGCAGCCGCCTGACCGGAGCGATCTTCCATGCAGATCACGGCGCGCAATCCACCTCCGCCGAGTTCGCCGCCCTATGCCGACAGCTGGGAGTGCGGCAATCGATGGGCGCCGTGGGCTCCAGCGCCGACAACGCCGCGGCCGAGGCCTTCAACGCCACCCTCAAACGTGAGACCCTCCAGGGTGCCCGGCACTGGCCCACTGCCCACGCCGCCCGCCTGGCCGTCTTCCGAGGGATCACCCGCTACGACTCCCTGAAGGAGACACTCCACCCTCGGCTATCTCAGCCCGACCGAATTCGAGCAGCGCTCCATCGATAAGGTGCTCCTCGCTGCGTACCGATGTCCACACTTCGGGGTAGATCCCCTGTCCGCCCTCGCGGCTTGCTCGAGCCGGATGCTCGGCGACGGGCACGTCCGGTTCTGAGAGGGCCGGGGTGCAGCAATGCGCTCCGGCTACCCGACATCGGGTAAGGGGCCTGCGCGTGTGCGCCATGAATCGCTGGCCATCCCTGGCGGGGGCGCTCCGACTTATGGGAGCTACACAGCGAGCTGACGGTCAGGACAGCTTCGGGGAGGCGGCGGTTCTGCGGAGAGCCGCCTCGTACTGCTGTCTGTCGAAGACAAAAGGACCGAGCGCCCCTAGATCCCAGTTGGGACGGTGGCCGTTGCGGAACCCGGACCAAGTGACGGTCTGCTCGGTTACCTCCACCTGCGCGGTCAACGGCCAGCATCCCCAATCCCCGCATTCGCAGCCCAGCAGCACCGTCTCTCCTTCGGAAAACCACTGGAGATGGGGTGCTCCGAGGAAATGGCTGCTTGGCCAGCAGATCAGGTCCCGCTCCAGAAGTCCCGCATAGGCCCCCGCGATGCTGGGGTCGGAGGCCAGCGGTAGTTCGACGACGCGCGCAAGTTCGATGAGATTGATGCCGTCGATCAGGATGTCCATGTGCGGATAAGCGCTGGGGGCGACCGGCCCTTCAACGCGGAACTCGATCACATTCACGGCGACACCTTATGTCCTAGTTTTATGATGCTTCATCACTCTCGGACCGTCGGGACGATAATCCGATGGAGAGTCTGAAATGCGCCGTACCCCGTTGTGCGAACGGTTCAACTCGCCCTCGGGACACGTCCGTGCGGAGAGATCGTTCCGAGAGTGGCATGGGTTACTGTTTCGGCATGATTCTGGGGCGGATCGCCGAGCGGGCCCGGATCGACGACCTGCTCGCGAACGCCCGTGCGGGAAGCCGCGGAGCGCTGTTGATCACGGGCGAGGCCGGGATCGGCAAGACCGTGCTGCTCGACTATGCCGCCGCCGCGGCGGCCGACCTGCGGGTGCTGCGTGGCGTCGGCATGGAGTCGGAGGCCGAACTGCCCTTTGCCGGGCTGCACCTGCTGCTGCACCCGTACCTCGACCGGCTCGCCGCACTGCCCGGCCCGCAGGCGGCGGCGCTGCGGACGGCGTTCGGGCTGGACGAGGCGACGGTCGGCGATCGGTTCCTGATCGGCGCGGCGACCCTGTCGCTGCTGTCGGAGCTGAGCGGCGACGGCCCCCTCGTATGCCTGATCGACGACACCCAGTGGTTCGACCGGGCGTCCTTGGAGGCGCTGCTGTTCGCCACCCGGCGGCTGCACGCCGACCCCATCGCGATGATCTTCGCGGCCGGCAGCGGGGACGAGGACGCCACGCCCATGCCGGGCCTGGACGTACTCCGGCTCGCCGCCCTCGACGCGGAGAGCGCCACGTCGCTGCTGGACGCGCACGCCCGTGGCCTGGCGGGGCCGCTGCGCGAGCGCGTGCTCGCCGAGTCGTGCGGCAACCCACTCGCCGTGATCGAGCTGGCCACCACGCTCAACGCCCTGCAGGGCCACGGCCGTCCTACGCTTAATGCCTTGCACGGCCACGGTCGTCCCACGCTCAACGCCCTGCACGACAACGGTCGTCCCACGCTCGATGCCTTGCAGGGCCACGGTCGTCTCGCGCCGCCGCTACCCAACTGGCCGCTGCCCGGTGCGGGCCACGTACAGGACGCCTTCCGGGCGCAGATCGCCGGCCTGCCCGCGGCGACGCGGCTGCTGTTGCTGATCGCCGCGGCCGGCGGCATGGCCGATCTGCAGGTGATCCTGAACGTCGCCGCACTGCTCGGCGTCTCCGTGGCCGACCTGGAGCCCGCCGAGCAGGCTCGGCTGGTCGTGCTGTCCGACGAGCCGGTGCCGGGTGGCAGCGTGACCTTCCGGCATCCGCTGATCAGGGCCGCCGCCTACCAGGCCGCCCCGCACGCCAGGCGGGTCGAGGTCCACGAGGCGTTCGCGCGGGCGCTCGACGGCGAGCAGCACGACGCCGACCGTCGCGCCTGGCACCTGGCCGCCGCCACCGCGGGCCCGGACGAGGAGGTCGCCGCCGAGTTGGAGCGGGCCGCCCACCGGGCCGGCCGGCGGGGCGGAGTGACCGCGATGATGAGCGCGCTCGAACGCGCCGCCCAGCTCAGCACCGACGAGACGCGCCGGGCGTGGCGGCTGATCGCCGCCGCCCGCGCCGCCTGCGACGCCGGCCTGACCGACCGCGCCGCCGAACTGGCCGACCGGGCGGCAGGGGTGCCCGATCGACCCGCTGGACCGGCCGACCCGGCCCTGGGGCCGCCCGAGTGCAGCATTGGGTCCGGGGAGCGGCCCGTGCGTCCGCTTCGTGACCCGTCGGTGAGGGCCGAGGTGGCGTGGATCCGGGCTCAGGTCGAGTACGAGCGCGCCTCGCCCGCCGTCGCCGCCGCCCTGGCGCTGGACGGCGCCACCCTCATCGCCGCCACCGACCTCGAGCGGGCCGTGTCGATCCTCACCGAAGCCGTCTGGTGCGCCCGCCACGCCGGCGACCACGACCTGGTACACCAGTGCGCCACCCTCCTGGAGACCGTCGAACCCCGCGCGCCGGTCGTGGCGGGGCTCATCGGGTTCCGGCACCTGTACGACGGCCGGCCCGCCGTGGGCCTGCCGCCCATGCGCGAGCTGGCCGAGTCCGCCAGGCAGGGCAAGGCCGGCGGGTTCGTGGAGCGGCTCATCGCCGGGTTCGCCGGGATGCTGGTGGCCGAGGACGAGATCGCCACGGAGGTGCTGGAGTCGCTGGTCGCCGACGTGCGGGAGCAGGGCGCGGTGGGCCGGCTGGCGTACGTGCTCGGACCCCTGGCGATCGCCCGGCTGCTGCGCGGCCGGTTCACGGACGCCGACGCCGGCGTGACGGAGGCCGTCTCCCTGGCCACCGACCTCGGCCAGGACCTGCAGGTGGTCGCGCTGAACGCGATCGCCGCGTGGCTGGCCGCAGTGAGCGGCGACGAGATCGCGTGCCGGTCGCTGGCCGCCGGCGTGCTGGAGCACCGTACCGAGCACCCCGCCGACGCCGCGCTGGCCTCGTGGGCGCTCGGCCTGCTCCACCTGGCCGGCGGCCGGTTCGACGAGGCCGCCGCCCGGCTGGAGGAGGTGTGCGGCGGTCCGGCCCGGCACGACTTCCTCATCAGGGCCGTACCCGACCACGTCGAGGCGGCCGTACGTGCCGAGCTCCCCGAGCAGGCCGCCCGCCATCTGCCCGCCCTGTCCGACTGGGCCGGGCAGACCGGCCGGCCGCACGCGATCGCGCTGGCCCGCCGCTGCGAAGCGCTGCTGGCCGACGAGGACGCCGCCGCCGGGCACTTCAGGGCCGCGCTGGAGCTGCACGAGCGCGACTCCCGCCGGTACGACGAGGCCAGGACGCGGCTGGCGTACGGGGAATGGCTGCGCCGGCATAGCCGCCACGCCGAGGCGAAGGGCCAGCTGACCGACGCGCTGGCAGCCTTCGAGCGGCTCGGCGCCCGGACGTGGGCGAGCCGGGCCCGAGCGGAGTTGTCCGCCCTGGGCGAGCGGCCCTCCACCCACCCCCGGGCCCTCGACCCGCTCGCCCGGCTCACACCCCAGGAGCTCCAAGTGGTACGGCTGGCGGCGGCGGGCATGAGCAACCGGGAGATCGCCGCCCGGCTGTTCCTCAGCCCCCGTACAGTCGGTCACCACCTGAACAAGGCGTACCCGAAGCTGGGGGTGACCCGCCGCCTGGAGCTGGCCCAGCTCGTGCCGCATGGGTGAGTAAGCCGGTACTCCGGCCGATGCGGCGTCCGCTGCCCGCGGTGGCGAACCCGCGGCCAGTGCTGAGCCGGTCACCGTCCGGGACGGCGGCCGGATGCGTGGCGGGGGGCTCTGGTGTCCACGTTGCCGGTCAAGGTGTTGAGGATGCCGGGGAGTTCGGCCACCGTCTCGGCGGGCAGGCCGGTCACGGTCTCCTCCGCCAGGGCGCACCATAGCCGCTTGATCTGCTCGGCCAGGGCTTGGCCGCTGTCGGTGAGTTCGACGACGGTGGCGCGCCTGTCGGAAGGCGCGGGCTTGCGGCGGATGTGGCCGGACGCTTCGAGCTTGCGGGTCATGAGGGTGACGCTGGGCGGTTCGCAGCCGAGCGCCTCGCTGAGCTCCGCCTGGATTCGCGGGCCGGTGCGGGCCAGCTCGAGCAGCAGCGCCTCCTGGCCCGGGTGCAGGCCGAGCGGGGCGAGCAGCGCCGCGGCCCTGGCCCGGTGGCGCAGGCTCAGCAGGCGGATGGCCTGGTTGAGGGCGTCGGCTTGCTCGAAGTCCATGGGTGCTCCTTGACAGATTAGTTATGCGCGTAATAGTTATCCGCATAACTAATCCTACATGACAGCGAGGAGCCGGGCATGACCGTGAAGGTCGCCGTCATCTACTACAGCGCGACAGGCAGTGTGCACGCGCTCGCGCAGGCCGTAACCGAGGGCGCCGCCTCGACCGGGGCGGAGGTACGGCTGCGGCGGGTGGCCGAGTCGGCACCCGACAGCGCGATCGACCAGGACCCGCGGTGGCGCCGGCACGCCGACGCCGCCACGTCGATCGCCCAGGCCTCGGTCGAGGACCTGGCGTGGGCCGATGCGTTCGCGTTCGGGACACCGACCCGGTTCGGGGCGCCGGCCGCGCAGCTCAAGCAGTTCATCGACCAGGCCGGCGGGCTGTGGCGCGAGGGCGCGCTGGCCGACAAGCCGGTGACGGCCTTCACCTCGGCGTTCAACCGGCACGGCGGCAACGAGGCCACGATCCTGTCGCTGAGCAACGTCTTCTACCACTGGGGGGCGCTGATCGTGCCGCCCGGGTTCACCGACCCGGTCGTGTACGGCGCCGGCGGCAACCCCTACGGCACGTCGCTGGTGACCGGCCCGACCGGGGACGGCCCGGACGCCGCGGTGCTGGAAGCGGCCAGGTACCAGGGGCGGCGGCTGGCCCGGATCACGATCCGGCTGCTGGGGGACGGCCACGCCGGCGCTGCCACCGCACGCGAAAGCGTGGCCGCGACGATCTCCCGAACGATGTGAGCAGAAGTCATGACAAGTACCAAAAGTGAGTCCCAGCGGGCCAGGCCGTACGCCGGCCTCCCCTGGCTGGTCCTGGCGCTGGCGTGCGCCTGCCAGTTCATGGTCATCCTGGATGCGTCCATCGTGAACGTCGCCCTGCCCTCGGTCCGCGAGGAGCTCGGTTTCACCACGACCGGACTGGCGTGGGTGGTGAACGGATATCTGCTCACCTTCGCCGGGTTCATGCTGCTGGGGGGCCGAGCCGCCGACCTGTTCGGGCCGCGCCGGATGCTGGTCGCCGGGCTGTTGCTGTTCTCCGTCTCGAGCCTGGCCGGCGGCCTGGCGACCGCGCCGGAGGTCCTGGTGGCGGCCCGCGTCGCGCAGGGCGTCGGCGCAGCCATGATGGCCCCGGCGACGCTGGCCGTGATCAACACCTCCTTCACCGAGCCGAACGCGCGCGCCAGGGCGTTCGGCGCGTGGTCCGCCTCGGGCGGTGTGGGCGGGATGGTCGGCGCGGTCGCGGGCGGCGCCATCACGACCGGCCTTTCGTGGCGGTGGGTCTTCCTCATCAACGTGCCGATCGGCGCGGTGCTGATCGTCGTGGCCATGATGTCGCTGGCCGGAACGCGAACCGGCCGGCGGGGACCGCTCGACCTCACCGGCGCGGTCACCGGGACGGCGGGGCTGGCCGCGCTGATCTACGGGGTCATGCAGAGCGCCGATCATGACTGGACGTCCGCGCCGGTCGTCGCGCCGGTGGTGGCGGGTCTGCTCCTGCTCGTCGCCTTCACCGTGGTGGAGGCGCGTTTCGCCGGCCGGCCGATGATGCCTCTGCGGCTGTTCAAGATCAGGGGGGTCGCCGTCGGTAACGGCATGCTGCTGCTGTTCGGGGGGATCGCCATCGCGATGTGGTACTTCTCGTCGCTGTTCCTGCAGAACGTCCTCGGCTTCAGCGCGCTTCAAGCCGGGCTCGGGCAGACACCGGCGGCGGTGACGTTCATGGTGATCGCGCGATGGGCCGCGGCGCTGCTGCCCCGAACGGGTGCGCGGCCCCTGGTGCTGGCCGGCAGCGCCGGCTTCGTGGCCGGTTTCGCCTGGCTCTCCCTGGGCCACGCCGGCAGCGCCTATCTCACGGGCGTGCTCGGTCCCACACTGCTCATCGCGGTCGGCATCGGGCTGACCTTCCCCACCCTCATGGCCGTGGCGACCGCCGACGTTCCCGAAGGCGAGGCGGGCATCGTGGGCGGCCTGGCCAACACCGCCAGCCAGGTAGGAGGGTCGATCGGGCTGGCGGTGCTCGCGACGGCCGCCGCGTCGCAGGCGGCCGGGAGTTCCCCGGTCGACGCCCTCGCCGCCGGCTACGACCTGGTCTTCCTCATGGCGGCCGGGCTCGGCCTGGCCATCGCCGCAGTCAGCTTGCTGCTGCCACGGCACGAGCACGACTGACCGCCGGCGACGCCGCGGGCCTGGCTGCCCTGGTCGGCAGGTCACCCCGGCCCCCATCGTCCACCCGGCAGCGCGTCACGGGCGCGCCATGGCAGGGGCGTGAACGCGGTGGAATGCGCGTAGGCGGATGCGGAGTTAACGTGTAATCCTGTAAGCAAAGGAGTGCACGATGGCGGATCCACTCGACGCTTACTCGCGCGTCGTCTCGTCCGTGGCGGCCGAGTTGCTGCCGAAGGTGGCCAGCGTGCGGGCCGGCCAGGGCAGCGGGTCCGCGGTGGTGTTCACCGCCGACGGGTTCCTGCTGACCAACGCGCACGTGATCGGCAACTCCCGGGCCGGCAGCGTGGCCTTCGCCGACGGGAGCTCGGGGGACTTCACCGTGGTGGGCCGGGACCCGCTGTCGGATCTGGCGGTGATCAGGGCGCAGACGGCCACGCCACCGCCGGCGACGCTCGGTGACAGCGACGAACTGGTCGTCGGGCAGCTCGTCGTGGCCGTGGGCAATCCGCTGGGACTGGCCGGATCGGTCACGGCCGGGGTGGTGTCGGGGCTCGGGCGGTCGTTGCCCGCGCGCAGCGGCTCGGCCGTACGGCTCATCGAGGACGTGATCCAGACCGACGCCGCGCTCAATCCGGGCAACTCCGGCGGCGCGCTGGCCGACTCGCAGGCGCGGGTGGTCGGGATCAACACGGCGGTGGCCGGCGTGGGAGTCGGGCTCGCCGTGCCCATGAACGCCACGACCCGATCCATCATCGCCGCCCTGATCAGGGATGGGCGGGTACGGCGGGCGTTCCTGGGGCTGGTGACCTCGCCGGCGCCGCTGCCCGAGTCGCTGCGGCAGCGGACCGGGCAGACGGGGGCGCTGCGCGTGGTCGAGGTGGTGCCGGGCTCGCCCGCCCAGCGCGCCGGGTTGCGCGCCGGCGACCTGGTGTTGAGCGCGGGGCGCAACCCGGTGGGGGACGCGCAGAGCCTGCAGCGGCTGATGTTCGCCGACGCCATCGGGCAGCCGTTACCGATCACCGTCCATCGCAACGGCGCGTTGGTCGATGTCATCGCGGAGCCGGTGGAGCTCACGGGTTCCGGCGTCTGACCCCGCCACCGTAAGAGGCCGGAGGCACCGACCGCGCGGACGCGGCGTCCGAGCCGATGACGGGCACCGGCTCGGACGGCCGGCCTCGCTGAGTCGAGGCCGGCCGGAGCGGGCTAGCTGGGAGCCGGGCCGGTCGGGGGCGTGGGGAGGTCGGCTGAGGCAGCCGATGATCCGTCCGCCGCCGGGGCGGCCTGCTCGGTGGGTGGGCGTTGGGGCCGGACGTAGGTGCCGTTGCGGCGGGCCAGGAGTTCGGCGAGGAGGGCGTCCCACTTCTCCCCCACCGCGTCCACGTCGTACGTGAGCGCCGTCTCCAGCGCCCCCGCCGCCAGGTCCCGCCTCAGCTGCTCGTCCTCGATCACCCGGATGATCGAGGCGGCCAGGTTGGCGTTGGTCCGCGGCTTCACCAGCAGCCCGTCGACCTCGTCGGTGATCATCTCCTTGGGCCCGTGCGGGCTGTTGAAGCTGACGATCGCCAGCCCCTTGCCCATCGCCTCCAGGATCGTCATGGGGAAGCCCTCATGACGGGAGCTGAGCACGAAGACGGACGCCTTCTCCAGCTCGGCCCCCACGTCGGACGTGGGCCCGGGCAGCTCGACCTTGCCCTGCAGCCCCGCCTCCACGATCTGCTGGGCGAGGTTCTCCTCCTGCGGCCCCGCGCCGAAGATGCGCAGCGTCCAGTCGGGATGGGCGGCGGCGACCGTCTCCCAGGCGGTGATGAGCCGGTGGAAGCCCTTGATGCGGGTCATCCGGCCGACCGCGATGGCGACCTTGGCGTCCAGCTTGGAGATGCCGCCCGTCATCGGCGGCACGGCGTTGGGGATGCGCGCCAGCTTCTTCGGCTTCTTCGGTAGCGTCTCACGGTAGTCGCGCAGGTCGGCCTTGGTGAGCGTGACCAGGGCGTCGAGGCGGCGGTAGCGCCACTTGATGAGCTCCTGCATCGGCTCGGCCTGGGTGCGGAGCGCCACGTGTTCCTGCCCGATCGTGATGACGTTGGGCAGCGCTAACTGGGCCACCGCCAGGTTGAGCCCGGGGCGGGTGGCCATCAGCACGCCGGTGTCGAGCGAGCGGATGTAGCGGGCCAGCTTGAGGTCGGTCCACAGGTTGAAGCGGTGGTAGGCCGACTCCTCCTTGGGGATGATCCGGCTCGGCATCTTCGACAGCATCGCCCGCAGCGGGTCGGCGCTGGGGTTGATCCGGTCGTCGAGGAAACGGAACTTCACCCGCGGGTCGATGGGGAAGAACGGCTCCTCGGCCTCCTTCAGGATGCTCACGATCTCCACGTCGTGCTCCTTGGCCAGGTAGCTGGCCAGGTTGAACACGGTCCGGATCGTGCCCCCCATCCCGTACGCGTGCAGCAGCAGAATGCGGATCTGCCGCGTCGAAGGCGGTGGCGCGTTAAGCATTTTGCGCCGGTTGTACCCCCGATACAGCCGGCGCACCGCCGACTTGCCCTTGCGTGCCAATGCGCGCACCTGACAGATCCCCCTTTGTCACCCGGAAGAAGTCTCAACACACATGGCCGGTGACGAGGAATCTCGCCACCGGCCTATTGTCCCGCTTCAGTGGAGTGCACGTGTTCATCCCCTATGCGCTTTCCCCACCTATGATCCTTAGACGCCTGTAACGTCACTAAGGTTGCATGCGCGGCCGATGCCGGGGATCGGGAGTGTGCGGCGGACGCTCGGCCAGCAGCTCCAGCGCGACGTCGATGGCCCGCTCGAGCTGCGTGTCCACGCCTCTGGCATAGTCCTGCGGAGTGATGTCGACCTCGATGTCGGGATCGGTGCCGTAGTTCTCGACCTGCCAGCCGACGTCGTCGAAGGCGAAGGAGAATTCGGGCTGCGTCGTCACCGTGCCGTCGGCGAGCTGGTGGCGCGGCCAGATGCCGATGACGCCGCCCCAGGTGCGCTTGCCGACCAGCGGCCCCAGCTTCAGCACCTTGAAGGTGTGGCTGAAGATGTCGCCGTCGGAGCCCGCCCACTCGTTGGTGATCGCCACCAGCGGCCCGCGCGGCGACTCCGGCGGGTAGGGCTCCGGGTCGCCCCACCGCGGGTAGTCGTAGCCGAGCCGCCGCCTGGCCAGCTTCTCCAGCAGCAGCGCCGACACGTGACCGCCGCCGTTGAAGCGCACGTCCACGATGAGCGCCTGCCGGTCGTACTCGGCCAGGAGCCCGCGGTGGAACTCCCCGAACCCGTCAGGGCCCATGTCGGGCACGTGCAGGTAACCCACCCGGCCGCCGGAGCGCTGGTGGCACTCGGCGCGGTTGAGGTTGACCCAGTCGCGGTAGCGGGCCGGCCGCTCGTCGGAGATGGCGCGCACGGTGACGGTGCACACCTGATCCTCGCGCCGCAGCGTCAGCTCGACCTCCTCGCCGGCCTGGTTGACCAGGCGCTCGTTCGGGGTCGCGGCCGCGCCTATGGGCGCGCCGTTGATGGCCAGGACCGCGTCGCCCGTGCGTACGTCGACACCGAGCCGGTTCAGCGGCGAGGTCGCCTCCGGATCCCACGGGTCACCGGTCACGATGGAGTGGATGTGGTAGACGCCGTCGCGGTAGTCCCAGTCGACGCCCAGCTTGCCCTGGGTGTAGTCGGGCCCGGGACGGTATTCGCCGCCGCTCTCGAAGGCGTGGCTCGTGGCGAGCTCGCCGTGCAGCTCCCACAGCAGGTCGGAGAACTCGCCCCGGGTCGTGACCCGCTCCACCAGCGGCCGGTAGCGGTCGTAGACGGCCGGCCAGTCGATGCCCGCCATGTCCTCGCTCCAGAAGTTCTCCAGCTGCAGCCGCCACGCCTCCCGGAACATCTGCCGCCACTCCGCCTCCGGGCAGACCGACACCTTGATCCGCGACAGGTCGATCCACCCGCTCTCGCGCCCCGGCTCCTCCTCGTCCTCGGGCGGCTCGTTCGCCTTGACCACCCGCAGCCTGGAGTCCGCGCGGTAGAGCAGCGTCTTGTGGTCGCGGCCCAGCTCGAAGTCGGTGACGCCGTCGGCGAAGTGCACCTTCTTGCCCTTCGCGAAGTCGAACAGGTGCAGCGAGCTCTCGCCCTCGAGCGGGCTGGTCAGGATCAGGGCCTTGCCCTTGAGCCCGGCCACCTTCTCGTAGCGGCCCTCGGGCAGCGGGAACTGGGTGACCCGCCGGATCAGCCCGTCGACGTCCACCCGCAGCGGCTCCGGCTCGTCGCCGTCCTCCTCGTCCTCCCCCAGGGGCCGTCGCACGGCGACGAACGGGTCGGGCGCGTCGGCCTGCAGCGCCACCGCGTACGGGCGCGTGCCCAGCGGGAAGCCCAGGTCGTGCTGGAGCTGGTCGTAGACCGGCGAGAAGGTGCGCTGGCCGATGAAGTAGAGGTAGCGGCCCTGCGGGTCGAACGCCGGCATCGAGTCCTCCAGCACCGGCTCCGTGGCCTGCAGCGTCCGCCCGGTCTCGGGGTGGTGCAGCTTGATCGCGCTGGACTGCGCGTTGAGCGGGCTCGAGTATGCCAGCCACCGCCCGTCGTGCGACCAGGCCGGATCTTCGGGCGAGCCGTGCGGGTTGGCCTCCACCAGCACCGGCCGCCCGGTGGCCAGGTCGAGCAGGTGCAGCTCGTGGCGGTGGTTGACGACGGCCACCCGGTCGTGGACCGGGTCGGGGACGAGCGCGGTGATCCGCCCCAGCCTGGCCACCTCCGTGCCGCCGCCGCCCTCGTGGCCTTCGAGGACGACCAGCCGCTCCTCGTCGCGGTCGTCGCTGGCCGCCGCGATCAGCCGGGTGCCGTCGTTGAGCCAGGTCAGGAACCGGTAGCGGACGCCGTCGGGCGAGCCGTGCTGGGTCACCGGCCCCTCCCAGTCGGCCATCGCGTACGCCTTGCCGCGCGCGGTGACGGCCAGCGCGCTGCCGTCGGGGCTGAGCGTGGCGCCGTCGAGGTAGTCGGCGGGGTCGACGAACCTGCGGTTGCGCTGCGTCCTGGAGCTGGCCAGCACCACGTCCAGCTTGCGCGCCGGCTCGCCGGGGTCGAGCAGGTAGAGGTCGGCGCCCGCGTGGTAGACCAGCCGGTGGCCGTCGCCCGACAGGTTGCGCGCGTAGTAGTCGTCGTGGTGGGTGAGCTTGCGCAGGTCCTGGCCGTCGGGGGTGCACGAGTAGACGTTGCCGACGCCCTCGTGGTCGGAGATGAAGCACACCCGGCCGCCGCTCCAGCAGGGCGAGGCCAGGTTTCCCGGCAGCCTGATCAGCCGCCGGAACTCGCCGTCGCCGCGCGGGTCGATCCACAGGTCGCCGACGGTGCCGCCGCGGTAGCGCTTCCACCGCGCCGGGTCGGCGGTGTTGCGGCCGAGCACGATCATGCCTTCCGGCCCGTACGCGATGGAGTTGGCCGGGCCGTACGGGAGCCGCTCCGGGACCTCGCCGGGCGCGACGCGGTGCAGCCAGCTGCGGTGCTCGAACGGCTGGGCCGCGTCGCTGGCGTACAGGATGCGGCCTTCGGGGTCCCAGCCGGTGACCGTGCAGCGCGCGCCGTGGAAGGTGACCCGGCGGGCGGCGCCGCCGTCGGACGGCATGACGTACACCTCTTCCGGGCCCTCCTCGCTGCCGACGAAGGCGAGCTGGTCGCCGCGCGGCGAGATGCGCGGATAGCCCGCCTCGGCGAGCCCCGCGGTCAGCCGGAAGGCCCGCCCGCCCCGGGCGGAGACCATCCACAGGTCGTCCTCGGCCGCGAAGACGACCACGTCCTGGAAGACGGCGGGAAAGCGCAGGTAGCCGGACATGAGAGCCACTCCTGGTCGATCTGACAGCCGGGGGCGCGCGCCCCCGGCTGTCAGATCACATCACCCGGGTCAGACAATTCGCCACAGCTGCCGGGCCGTGCCGACCGGCGGCCAGAAATCTCCCCCCGCGACCGCCTGGCCATCGCCCGGGGCAGCCGGACCACCGCTGCCCTGTCCGGATCACTCCTCGTCAGAGGTCGACTTGCGGGTCTCCCGCTTCGTCTCCTTGGCCTGCCTGCTGGTCTTGATGGACTGCTTCTTCGACTTGCCGGACTTGGCGGCGGGTTTCTTCTTCGTGTCTGCCATGGGATTCCCCCCTGTACGGACATGCGCACCGGAATGGTGCACTGTGCCACTTAATACCCACCTAACGCAGAAATCCGACATTCCGCCTATCGAGCGGGCCGATCACCGGCCGGTGCCGACCACCAGACGCCTTCTCCGTGCGACAGCCCCGGCAGCCGCCGCTCGAACTCGTGCACCGCGGCCGCCGGGATCTCCCCCTCCAGCACCCAGGTGTCGTCACGCCTGCCGGTGTCGTGGAGCTCACCGCCCAGCGCGGCGAGCCTGGAGGTGACCGCGCTGAACGTCTCCAGCGGCACCTCCAGCTCGAACCGGTGGCACGGCTCGTACACGGTGGTGCCCGCCAGCCGCAGCGCCCGCATGAGCACGATCGGGGCGCGGCCGCGGAAGTCGGCCGCGACCGTGACGGGCGAGGCGTAGCCGGTCCTGGTCACCGTGACGAGCACGTCGGTGACCGGCCAGCCGTGCGGGCCGTCGCCCAGGGCCTGGCGCACGCTCTCCTCGATGGCCCGGTGGAAGGCGAGCGGCAGCGAGCCGAGATCGACCTCCAGCCGGTAGCCGACGCCGGAGCCCTTCGGACCGGGCTCGACGCGCAGGCCCACGGTGGCCATGAACTCGTTGCGGCCGCGCTGGATCTCCTCCACGACCTCCGCCGTGCCCGACGGGCGCTCGAAGTAGACGGGCCGGCTCGGCTCGAAGAGCGCCTCGACGCCGAAGTCCCTGGCCAGGGTCTCGCCGATGACCTCCTTCTGCACCTCCCCGTACAGCAGGACCGAGGTCTCGCCGCCGGCCAGGGTGCGGGTGGCGATCAGCGGATCCTGCTCGGCCAGCACGAGCAGCGCGGCGTGCAGGCGCGGCTCCTGGCCGGGGACGCGGGGCCGTACCACGGTCTCCAGGCTGGGCGGGGTGAAGTGGGCCTGGTTCGCGGGCCCGGGCTGCCCCAGGTGGTCGCCGACGCGGATCTCGGGCACGCCCCAGACCTTGACGATGTCCCCGGCCACCGCGTGCCGCCGCTCGGGCGAGCCCGCGACGGCCAGCGCGGTCAGCCTGCCGTCGTAGGCGTGCCGCCCCCGGTGGAAGGTGAGGTGCTCGCGCGCCCGCAGGGCGCCCGCGCGCACCCGCAGGTAGGCGGCCTTCTCCCCGGAGGGAGCGCGCTCGATCGCGAACACCGTCGCCCGTGCCGCCTCCTCCGGGTCCCCGCCCGGCTGGGTCACGGCGGGCAGCAGGTGGACGGCGTCGAGCAGCTCGCCGACGCCCTGCCCGGTCAGCGCCGAGCCGAACAGCACCGGATGTGCCTGCCCGGCGGCGCACTGCCGCGCCAGCGCCGAGCGTACCTGGCCGAAGTCGGGCGTCTTGCCCTCGACGAGCAGCTCCAGCAGCCCGTCGTCCCGCTCGGCCAGCACCTCGGCCGCCGCCTCGGGCGAGGCGACGCCGGCGGTGACGGCCGCCTTGGAGCCGAGGTGCCGCACGGTGTTCAGGGCGACGCAGTACGGCGAGAGCCGCCGCCGGATGTCGGCCAGCAGCTCCCGCTCCCTGGCCCCGGCCCGGTCGATCTTGTTGACGAAGATCAGCGTGGGCAGGCGCAGCCTGCGCAGGGTCTTCATCAGGACCCGCGTGTGCGGCTGCACGCCCTCGACGGCCGACAGCACCAGCACGGCGCCGTCGAGCACGCCGAGCGCGCGCTCCACCTCGGCCACGAAGTCTGCGTGCCCCGGGGTGTCGACCAGGTTGACCCGCAGGTCACCCAGGGTGAAGGAGGCGACGGCCGTGCGGATGGTGATGCCGCGACGGCGCTCGATCTCGCCGGAGTCGGTCTGCGTGCTGCCCTCGTCCACGCTGCCGAGCCGGTCGATGACGCCGGTCTCGAACAGCAGCCGCTCAGTGAGGCTGGTCTTGCCCGCGTCTACGTGCGCGAGGATGCCGATGTTCAGGATGTGCACGGTGCTGGAAGTCCTCGGGAACTCTCGTGCCAATGGGGCGCTGGGAGATTCCGAGGCACCGCATCTCATGCTCCTGATCGTCGGCGGACGGTTGCCGGGCCATCCTGCCATCGCGGCAGGGACACCGGCGAACCATTTACAGGGCCTGTGCCAGGGCCGCCCCGCAGTAGGCCGCGCCCAGCCCGGCCACCACGCTGGCCGCCGCGTTGGCCACCGCGTGGAAGCGCGCGCCCTCCTCCATCAGCCGCACCGTCTCGTACCCGAACGTGGAGTACGTGGTCAGCGCCCCGCAGAACCCGATGCCCGCCAGCGCCCATACCCCGCCGCCGGCGGGCAGCGCGGCCAGGAAGCCCAGCAGCGCCGAGCCGGACACGTTCACCGTCAGCGTCCCCCAAGGGAACACCGTGTCGTGCCGCGCCTGCACGGCCCGGTCCGCGAGATAACGCAGCGGCGCGCCGAGCGCCGCCCCGAGGACGATGAGCAGCACCGTCATCGCACGCCCGCCAGCATCCTGGCGATCCGCCTGGCCAGCCACATGCCCGCCACCACGGCCGCCAGCGCCGCCACCAGCGTGACCGCCAGGTAGACCAGCCCCGTCAGCGGCGCCCCCGCCGCGACCGCCCGCTGGATGTCCACCGCGTACGTGGAGAACGTCGTGTACCCGCCCAGCACCCCCACCCCCAGGAACGGCCGCACGAGGCGGTGCGCCGGCCGCACCTCCGTGATCACCACCATGAGCACGCCGATCAGCAGGCATCCGGACACGTTGACGAGGAACGTCGCCCAGGGGAAGTCCGCCGGCCCGGACGGCAGCGCCGACTGCAGGCCGAAACGCGCGAGCGCACCGAGAGCACCCCCGGCCGCGATCGCGGCGAGCACCGGCCAGTGCAGCTCAGCGCGCTGCGCCGGGATGTGGAGATCGACGTCCGGGTCGATCGGACGATCAGTCACATAACCCTCCCCGTGTCAAAACATCGGATGCCGGGAATTTCTCTAGACAACCTTTGATGTTCGGAGGCCTGCTTGAGCACGAAGGACGCCATCGCCCTTCTAGCGGGAGCCATCATCGTCGTTTCCTTCGTCGGCGGCGCCAAGACCTCTCCGGCCACCGCCACCAGCCCCCTGGGCAACACCCGCGGGACCAGGCCCGGCCTGGCACCCATCATCTCGAACGCCGACAAGGCCAGAGCACGCGACCTCATCAAAGGCGTGCGCGTCAAAGGGCTCGGCCCCAACACCGGCTACGAGCGCACCCGGTACGGCGACAACTGGGCCGACACCGCGAGCGGGGTGCCGTTCGCCCGCAACGGCTGCCGCACCCGCGACGACCTGCTGGCCCGCGACGGCAGGAACGTGAAGTACCGGGCGGGCTCCAGCTGCGAGGTCGTCTCCATGGAGCTGAGCGACCCCTACACCGGCAGGACCATCCACTGGCGCAAGGACAACCCGGACGAAGTGCAGGTCGACCACGTGGTGCCGCTGAACTACGCCTGGCGCATGGGCGCGCCGCGCTGGCGGATGTCCAAGCGGCTCGACTTCGCCAACGACCCGCTGAACCTGCTGCCCGTGGCCGGCTACGCCAACGAGCAGAAGGACGCCTCCGGCCCGGCGAGCTGGTTACCGCCGCAGCGGCGCGTCCGCTGCGCGTACGTCACCCGCTTCGCGCAGGTCGCGCTCAAGTACAACGTGCCCGTCACCCCGGCGGACAAGAAGGCGATGCTGGCCCAGTGCCGCTGACCGGGCCGCTGACCGGGCCGCTGACCGGGCCGCTCGCAGTGCGGGCTAGCGCGGGTCGGCCCAGGTGAAGCCGTGCTCGAACGTCTGCTCGGCCAGGATCCGCTGCCCGTCGATGTTCGGGTGGAAGTAGTCCCACTTGCTGACGTGGTCGAGCGTGAACGGGTAGGAGAACACCGCGCCCCCGTCGGTGTGGCACCCGGGCCCGAACCTGGCGCACGCCTGGGCCGCCGCGCGGTTGTAGGCCATGACCCGCGCCCGCACCCGCTGGCGGCGTTCGACGTCGGCACGTTTGGTCGAGGTGGGCTTGGCCAGCATGCTCTGGCAGATGTGGCCGGCCGCCCAGAACGTGCGGGCGAGCGGGATGGTCTTACCCACCTCCCACAGCCGCAGCAGGTCGGGGATGCCGGCGATGAACACCCGGGCCGCCGGCATGCCGGCCCGCAGCTCGGCCAGCGCCGCGTCCATCCGCCGCCGGTACGTCTCGACGGGCGTCATGTCCTGCTCGGTGCGCACGCACGCGTCCTGGGCGCCGATCAGGATCGTGACGTAGTCGGCCTTGGCCTCGACGGCCTTGCGCACCTGGCCGAGCAGGTCGGCGCTGGTGGCCCCGGGGACGGCGAAGGTGAGATTGTGCTTCTGGAGCGTTCCACCCATGGCCGCCAGGCGCAGGTAGTGGCTGTTGACCTGGCGGTTGTCGCCGGAGGACCACGAGCGCGGGGTGCAGGAGACGTAGAAGCCGCAGGCGTTGAAGCCGGTGGAGATGGAGTCACCGAGCGCGGCCATGATCTCGGGGACGGGCTGGGCCGCGGCGGCCTGCGCCGGACCTGTGGCGGAGACGAGGAGCATTGCGGCGAGGACTGAGCCCAGGCGACCGATCATGGACCCAAGGTAGGAAGCGGATCACCGGCCGACCATGACGTTCGGGCCACGTCTGTGATTTCAGGACCGACTTCATATCGCCGCTTGACAGCCCGGACCCGATCGGGATGGGGTAAATGCAGCTCAACGTCTGGTTTTATCCGGGTTCGTTGACCGTAACCTCGCATTCACGGGGGTCTGAGTCGAACGTGTTCAGTTCCCGCATAGAGTGTCTTGGGTGAGTGTCGCGCTCGGAACAACCCGCCCGCTACCGGTTCGCACCACCCCTGTCGGCGACCCGGGCGACCTGCTGGCATCCCTGCCCAGGACCGCGCCCTACGCCTGGGTCAGGAACGGCGAGGGCCTCGTCGGCTGGGGACAGGCCGCACGGGTGGCCGTGCCCCCGGGTCCGGGCCGATTCGCCTGGGCCCGCCAGTGGCTGGCCACGGTGTTCGGCGACGCTCACGTCGAGGACGCCGTGCGCACCCCCGGCTCCGGCCCGGTCGCGTTCGGCAGCTTCACCTTCGACGAGGACGCCCACGGCTCCGTCCTCGTCGTCCCGCGCGCCGTGCTGGCCCGCCGCGACGGCCACGCCTGGCTCACCACGATCGGCGACGCTCCGCTGGAGACGTTCTCCCCCATCCGCGACCCCGGCCGCATCAGCTACGGCGACGGCAGCCTGAGCGCCCCCGAGTGGGAGCACGTCGTGGCCAGCGCCGCCAAGCGCATCCGCGAGGGCGAGCTGGAGAAGGTCGTGCTGGCGCGCGACCTGGTCGCCACCGCCGAGCGGCCCATCGACGTGCGCCTGCTGCTCACCCGGCTGGCCCGGCGCTATCCCGAGTGCTACACGTTCTCCGTCGCGGGGCTGGTGGGGGCCACGCCGGAGCTGCTGATCAGGCGTACGGGCCAGGAGATCGAGTCGCTCGTGCTGGCCGGCACCACCCCGCGCGGCACCGGCGCGGCCGACGACCTCGCGCGCGGGGCCGCGCTGCTCGCCTCGCCGAAGGACCGGCACGAGCACGAGTGCGCCATCGCCTCGGTCCGCCAGACGCTGGCCCCGCTCTGCGCCTCGCTGGAGACGCCGGACGAGCCCGAGCTGCTGATGCTGCCCAACGTCCAGCACCTGGCCAGCCACGTGACCGGGCGGCTGGCCGACGGGGCCTCCGTCCTCGACGTGGTCGCCGCCATGCACCCGACGGCCGCCGTCGGCGGCACCCCCACCCCCACCGCGATCAAGGTCATCCGCGAGCTGGAGGGCATGGACCGGGCCGGCTACGCCGGACCCGTCGGGTGGATCGACGCCCACGGCGACGGCGAGTGGGGCATCGCGCTGCGCTCGGGGCTCGTGCAGGGCCGCCGGGCCCGCCTGTTCGCGGGCGGCGGCATCATGGGCGACTCCGACCCGGCGGCGGAGCTGGCCGAGGCCCAGGCCAAGTTCAGGGTCATGCAGTACGCGCTGGAGGGATGATCAGCCAGTGTGATCAGGCAGGGACGTGGATCTCCTCGCCCACGTCCACGCGCGCCCGCCCGGCCGTCAGCGTCGCCACCCAGTCCGCGAACGGCGCCACCTCGTCCTCGCCCACGGAGACGGCGAAGGTGACCTCGCCCGCGTACGTCACCTCGCGCACCGGGTGGCGCGAGGCCCGCAGGTCGTTCTCCACCCGCCCGGCCTGGTCGTGGGCCACCGCGACGCGCACGACCCTGGCCGGCACCATCCGCACCGGCTCGGCCCGGTCGAGGGTCTCGGTCACGGCGGAGCCGTAGGCGCGCACCAGCCCGCCCGCCCCCAGCAGGGTGCCGCCGAAATAGCGGGTCACCACCGCCACCACGTCGCTGAACCCCCTGCCCACCAGGGCCTGCACCATCGGCGTGCCCGCCGTGCCGCCCGGCTCCCCGTCGTCGTCGCCCTTCTGGACGCGCTGCCCGATGACGTAGGCGGTGCAGTTGTGGGTGGCGCCGGGATGCTTCTGCCGCCGCTCGCCGATGAACGCGGCCGCCTCCGCGACGCTGCGCGCGGGCGCCAGCGCGCAGATGAACCGGGAGCGCTTCGCCTCCGTCTCGTGCTCGACGACGGAGGTGAGGGTCAGGTACGGCGCAGGCACATTCGACAGGTTATGCCCTTGCCGGGCGCACTCCGGAAGTTAGCATCTCGTCATTCCACAAGGACCGACGGGAGGGTCTCATGGACACTGTGAAAGACCTCATGCCCTTCGTCTCCTCGGCGATCGACGCCTACGGCGTGAGCGTGCTGGCCAAGACCCGCGAGCTGGCCGCCGACACGGCCGTGGCCCGGGGCGCACGTATCCTGCAGCGCGTCTTCGGCCGCGGTGACGCCGCGTCCAGACAGGTGATCGAGACGGTGGCGAGCGCCAAGCCGGACGACGAGCCGAGCCGCGCGGCGTTGAGAACGGCCATCATGGAGGCGTTCCGTGCCGATCCGCACCTGGCGCGCGAGGTCGCGGCCATGTTACCCAGGATGACGGGTGGCATGATCGTCACCGGGGACAACGCCCCCGTCCTCTAGCGTGAAGGAGGGACGTCCCTTGCCCAGCGAAGGCGGGAGCAGGCTGCTGGCCGTCAGCGATCTGCACGTCGGCTACGAGGACAACCGGGCCATCGTCGAGGAGCTGAAACCGGCCGGCCAGGGCGACTGGCTGCTGGTCGCGGGCGACGTCGGCGAACGGCTGGAGGACATCGCCTGGGCGCTGGGCCTGCTGGCCGCGCGGTTCGAGCGGGTCGTCTGGGTGCCGGGCAACCACGAGCTGTGGACCCCGCCGGGAGACCCGCCGGAGCTGCGCGGTGCGGCCCGCTACGACCATCTCGTCGCCATGTGCCGCGACCTGGGCGTGCTGACGCCGGAGGACGACTATCCGGTGTGGGAGGGGGCCGGCGGGCCGGTCCGGATCGTGCCCCTGTTCCTGCTCTACGACTACACGTTCCTGCCGGCGGGCCACCGCACCAAGGCGAGCGCGCTCGCGTACGCGCACAGCACCGGCGTGGTCTGCACCGACGAATATCTCCTGCACCCCGACCCGTACCCGAGCCGCGAGGCGTGGTGCCGGGCCCGGGTGGAGCTGACCCGGCGGCGGCTGGCCGGGCTGGACGACGTGCCGCTGGTCTTCGTGAACCACTATCCCCTGGTACGCGAGCCGACCGACATCCTGCGCTACCCGGAGTTCGCCCAGTGGTGCGGCACGACGGCCACCAGGGACTGGCACACCCGCTACCCGACCGCCGCCATGATCTACGGTCACCTCCACATCCCCCGCGTCACCTGGTACGACGGCGTGCGCTTCGAGGAGGTGTCGCTCGGCTACCCCAGGGAGTGGCGGCGCAGGCCGGGCGGCCGCAGGCTGCTGCGCGACGTGATCGTCACCTGAAGGCGCCTGCCCGCGCGGGCAGGCGCCCCCGGTTCACCAGCCGCGGGTCAGCCGCACCCCGGAACCGACCTTGCGCGGCACCCCGATGGCGTCGATCAGGTTGCCGGCGGTGACGACGGACATCGACTTCCCGTCACCGTCGCCCCTGTTCAGCAGCATCCCGGTCTCCTGCTTGGTGCCGTGGCCCAGGATGGTGTTGCCGGTGATCGCCGCGTGGCCGGCGCCGTAGTTGACCGCGTCCAGCGCGAGATAGACGAAGGTCACGTCGGCCGGCAGCGGGCCGGTGGCGGCGTACTTGCGCTCCGGCGGCGGCGAGCCCTTCCGGCGGGCCTCGCGCAGCTCGGCCAGCGCGTTCGGCGGCGGCAGGAACTTGTGGATCCGGTTGTCGGTGATCGTCGTGTTGGCGTCGCCCTGCAGGTCGCAGCGGATGCCGTAGTACGTCTGCTTCGCGGTGCTCTCGGCGCCGAAGTCCTCGATGTAGTTGTTGTCGATCGAGGTGCCGAAGCAGCGGTGGGCGTCGATGGCGTTCTTCGGCGTCGCGTACAGGTGCAGGTCGCTGAACGTCCATCCGGCGGCGTTGTCGCTCTCGATGGCGTTCGTGCCGCTGAAGCCGATCCAGGAGCGCTGCAGCGTCCAGTCGGTGACGGAGTTGCCCGGGTCGACGACGCGCAGCCCGGCCTCGGCGGCGCCCTCGATGTAGACGTCGCTGATGACGCTGTTGACCATCGTGTTCTTGAGCAGCGTGCCGTTCTGCGACGGGTTGCTGATGCGGATGCCGTCGGACGGCGTGCCGTAGATGTCGACGTCGTACACGCGGGTGTTCCAGGAGCGCAGCAGCAGCCCCACGGTGCCCTTGTTGTTGTCGCGGTTGCCGTCGATCGTGAGCCGCTCGACGCGGACCGTCTCGCCGCTCGTGTCGGTGTTCTTCACCCAGCCCTCGGAGGCGAGCACCGCGGGCAGGTTGGCGCCGTCCGCCTGCTTGAGCACCGCCCCGGCCTTGGCGTCGCCGCGGTACGTGCGCCGGTCGGGCAGGCTGATCGTGGCGTTGATCAGGCACGGCCCCTTGATGACGATCTCGTCGCCCTCACTGGAGGAGTCGATCGCGGCCTGCAGCGTCTTGGCGTCGTCGGCGGTGTTGGCACAGGTCGCCTCGACCCTGGCGGCCTCGGCGGGCGTCACCGGCATGAGCACGGCGGCCCCGGCTGCGGCCGCGGCGAGCGCGGCACCGCCGGCGAGCAGGCGAATAGGTAAATGACGCAATGTAGTTCCCCTTGTCAGAACAGTGGCGCTTGAGCCACTGCAGCCCCGTTTGTCCCGTGACGATCATTGTCACCGAACCGGCGTCCGCTGGCTGTCGTTTTCGCAAACCGAAAACCGCAAACACTAAGCGCCGGTACGACGGGTGACCGGCTCAGCGGGTGATCAGGCCCTGGGCCAGGTCGGTGGCCGTGGCCGCGTGGGAGCGGCGGTCGGCGGGGCCGTAGCCGCCGCCACCACCCGACTCGCAGCGCAGCACGTCCCCCGCCGTGACCGGCAACGCGTTCACCTTGAGCATCTCGCGGGCGTCCGGGGTGCCCGGGTTGAGGGTGACGCGCGGCGGCGCGCCCGGCTCGCCGCCCGCCAGGCCCCAGGCCGGGGTGACCGAGCGCTCGAACCAGAGCGACAGCGAGGTCTCCCCGCAGAACTCGTACTCGCGCACCACCCCGTTCCCGCCCCGCCACTGACCGGCCCCGCCGGTGCCGGGGCGGATCTCGTAGCGGCGCACCCGGACCGGGAACAGCGTCTCCAGCACCTCGATGGGCATGTCCCGCAGCGCGCCGTTGACGTTGTTGATCAGGCAGGTCTCGCCGTCGCCGCCGTCCCAGGCGCCCCAGCCGCCGACCGTGGCCTCCTGGGAGACGTACAGCTTGCCGGTACGCGGGTCCGTGCCGGTGAACTGCACGATCATCGAGTCCCCGTACGAGGCCGCGGCCGCCTTGTCCGGCAGCACCGGCGCCAGCGCCCTGACCACCAGGTCGATGAGCAGCCCCAGGTGCGAGTAGTAGTACTGGCAGGCGGCGGGCGACTCGGCGGCCAGCATGGAGCCGGGCCGGGTCTCGACCGACAGCGGGCGGAACGAGCCGCCGTTCAGCGGCACGTCGCCCGAGACCAGCAGCTTGTAGCCGACGCGGACGGCGGCCACGGCCTGGGCCGCGCCGCAGTTGACCGGGCCGAGCGCCTGGTCGGCGCAGTCGGTCAGGTCGACGTGCATCGACTCGCCCGACACCGCGACCGTGACGCTGACCGGCAGCGGGGTGCCGAGGTCGATGCCGTCGTTGTCCAGGAAGCCGGCGGCCTCGTAGACGCCGTCGGGGATGGCCGCGATGGCCGCGCGTTCCATGCGCTCGGTCTGGGCGAAGATCTCGTCGCGGGCGGCCAGCACCGTGTCCAGGCCCCACCGGGACACGATCTCCTTCAGCCGCCGCTGCCCCGTCATGGCGCAGCTCACCTGGGCGCGCAGGTCGCCGAGCGTGGCGTGCGGGAAGCGTACGTTGCGGGCGATCACCTCGTGCAGGTCGCGGCAGGGCGCCCCGCCCGCGTACACCTTGACCGGGCCCATCCGCAGGCCCTCCTGGAAGATCGACGTGGAGTCCATGGAGCCGCCCGGGTCCTTGGAGCCGACGTCCAGCCAGTGCGCCCGCGACGCCGCGAATCCGGCCAGCTCCCCGTCCACGAAGATCGGCCCGTAGACCGTGACGTCGTTGAGGTGGGTGCCGCCGATGTAGGAGTCGTTGAGCACCCACACGTCGCCCTCCTGCCAGACCTCCCGCCCGTACAGGCGCTCGGTCTCGCGGGTGCACACCTCCAGGTTGCCCAGGAAGATCGGCAGCCCGGACGACTGGCCCAGCACGTTGTGGTCGCGGTCGAGCAGCGCGACCGCGCAGTCCTTGGCCTCGTAGATGACGGGGGTGTAGGAGCTGCGGATGAGGGTGGTGTTCATGTCCTCGGCCGCCTGCAGCAGCGCGCAGCGGATGATCTCCGTGGTGACGGGGTCGATCAAAGGTTCACCTTCACGATGAGAAAGCCGTTGGGGTCCACAGTGGCCACGCAGCCGGGCGGGATGACCGTCGTCGCGGTCTCCTCGACCACGATCGCGGGCCCGGCCAGCTCGCCGTCGAGGCTGGAGCGCCGCAGCACCGGGGTGCTGTGCACGGCCCCGTCGAAGATCACATCCCGTACGTACGCCGCCCGCTCCTCGGGGGCCTCCTGCCCGGCGGCGGCGGTGCGCGGGAACGAGCCGAGCCCGGTGCTGCGCAGCATGACGAACTCCACCGGCGCCTCCGGGGTGGCGTGCCCGTAGCGGCCGGTGTGCGCCTCGGCGTAGCGGGCCGCGATCGTCTCGAGGAATCCGGGCTCGGCGGGCTCGGCCGCGTCGCGCAGCGGGATGGTCAGCGTGTAGTCCTGGCCCTCGTAGCGCATGTCCACGGCGTGCTCGACCCGGCGCCGCTCGCCGGGAACGCCCTGGGCGGAGAGCGCCGCCAGGGCCTCTTCCTCCAAGGTCACGAAATTTTGGGACATGTCGGGGCCGTCGAGCGTGTCCTGCGACCGGAAGTACGGATGCGTCAGATCCCGGCGTACGTCGGCCTCCAGCATCCCCCACGCCGAGAACGCTCCCGGGAAGCGCGGCACCACCACCTCGGAGATCCCCAGCTCACGCGCGATGAACACGGCGTGCATCGCCCCCGCGCCCCCGAACGCCACCAGCGCGAACTCCCGCGGCTCGATCCCGTGCTCCACGGTCAGCGTGCGGATCGCCTGCGCCATCTTGGCGTTGGCCACGTCGCAGATGCCCTCGGCCAGCAGCAGCGGGTCCATGTCCAACTCGTCGGCCAGCGTGGCGACCGCCGTGCCGGCCGCCTCCACGTCCAGCGTCATCAGGCCGCCCGCGAACCAGGACGGGTCCACCCGGCCGAGCGCCACGTTCGCGTCGGTCACCGTGGCCCGCGTGCCGCCCCTGCCGTAGCAGGCCGGCCCGGGCACGGCCCCGGCCGACTCGGGCCCGACCCGCAGCGCGCCCGCCTCGGCGTAGGCGATCGAGCCGCCGCCCGCGCCGATCGTGTGCAGGTTCACGATGGGCATGAGCACCGGGTAGCCCTCGATGCGGGCCTCGGCGCTGACGTCGGGCCGCCCGTTCACCACGAGCGACACGTCGAACGACGTCCCGCCCATGTCGATGCAGATCGCGTTCGCCCTGTCCATGAACCGGGCCGCGGCCACCCCGCCCATCGTGCCGCCCACCGGCCCGGACAGCAGCGTCTGCAACGGCCTGCGCATCGCGTACGAGGCGTTCACCAGCCCTCCCGACGACTGCATCACGTGCACCGGCACCGCCAGGCCCCGCTCGGCGAAGCGCCGCTCGATCCTGGCCAGGTAGCGGCGCACCACGGGCCCGGTGTACGCCTCCAGCACCGCCGACGAGGTCCGCTCGTACTCGCGCCACTCCCGCGCCACCTCATGGGAGAGCACGACGAGCACGTCGTCGCCCAGCTCCTCGCGCAGGATCTCGCCGGCCCGCAGCTCGTGCGCCGGGTTCGCGTAGGAGAACAGCAGGCACACGGCCACCGCGTCGAACCCCTCCTCCCGCGCGCGCCGCCCCGCCGCCCGCACCGACTCCTCGTCGAGCGGCACGAGTTCGCGTCCCAGATAGTCGAGCCGGCCGCCGGCCTCCATGACGTCCTGGCGCGGGACCAGCGGCGCGGGTTTGCGGTAGCGCAGGTCGAACATGCGGTCGCGGTTGCCCCTGGCGATCTGGTAGACGTCCCTGCCGCCCTGACCGGCCAGCAGCAGCACCCGGGCGCCCTTGCGCTCCAGCAGCGCGTTGAGCCCCTGCGTGGTGCCGTGCACGAAGAACGAGATCTCGGCCGGATCGTCGACGACCCGGCCCAGCGCGGCGAACACCCCCTCGGCCAGGTCTCCCGGAGTGGTGGGCGCCTTCGAGGCGGTGACCGTACCGCTGCGTTCGTCGTAGCAGACGACGTCGGTGAAGGTGCCGCCGATGTCCATGGCGACGCGATAGCTCATGCGCTGCACCGTACGCCGACGGGGGCGCCGCCCGCATGTGCGGCCCGCACAGGAGCAGGCCCCTGCCAGTGCATCCCGCCCGGGCGACGGGAAGGCGCTCCGCTCAGCGGAGCAGGACGTGGCAGGCGAGTTGCAGGGCCAGGCGGGTGGCGGCGTCGTCCAGGTCGAAGCCCGCGGACTTGATGCGCTCCAGGCGGGTCGTGATCGTGTTGCGGTGCACGCCCAGCCGTTCGGCCGCCTTCAGCGCGCCGCCCGCGTCCAGGACCGCGGCCAGCGTCTCCAGCAGCGTGCCGTCCTTGTCGATCGCCAGCAGCGGCCGCAGGACGACGGTGGCCGGGGTGCGCAGGACGCCGGTGGGCAGCGCGCCCAGCAGCTCGGCGGGGCCCATCCGATCCGCTCGCGCGGCCGTGCCCGGTCCCGCCACGAACGCCGCCGCCTCGGCTCCCAGCAGCGACTCCCCCACCGACCGCAGGCCCTCCACGGGCGCGCCCACCCCGGCGGCGCACGGCCAGGGCATCGTCAGCAGGCAGCGATGGAGGCGTTCGGCCAGCTCGCCGGGGTCCAGCGCCGACCATCCCGCCCAGCCCTCGCCGCGCGGCAGCACGGGCACCTGGCCCACGGCCGCGGCGATGAGCGTCGCGGCCAGCGCGGCGTCGCCCGCCTCCGCCGTCGGCCGGACCTGGTAGGCGGTCAGCGCACCCTCGACGGGCCAGCCCAGCGCGATCGCCTCCGTCCTCGCCCCGCCCTCCTCCGGCTCCCGGGGCTCCCGCTGGGCGTCGGCGAGCAGGCGTTCGGCGAGGGCGCGCCGGAGGGCGAAGTCGCGGGAGGCGCGCAGCCGCTCCTGCGCGGCCCAGGCGGTCAGCGGGGCCACCGCCAGCCTCAGCACTGTACGCACGGCCGCCGGCCAGCCGGGCGACCGGGACGACCCGCCGGCCACGAGCGTGCCCAGCACGCCGCCGTCCAGATCGGGCACCTCCACCTCGGCCGACCACCGCGCCCCCGGCCCCCCGCCGTCGGCTCCCTGGGCCTCCGTGCCCGGGCGAACGGCGCGGGCGCCGGCCAGGTGACGGCCGTACCGGTCGATGAGGGTGACCGAGGTGCCGGGCAGCTCGGCGTTCAGGACGCCCAGCACGCGCCGGGCGGAGGGCCCCGCTTCGGCCAGGCGCGTGGCGCAGCGGGCCACGAGCTGGGTACGGGCCGCCTCCGGCCGGGCGGCCGCCGAGGCGACCCGGACCGCGACGATCAGCGGATCCTCGTCCACGAAGATCAGCGTGACGCCGAGCCGTTCCGCCAGCACCTCGCCGGAGCCCTCGCTCAGCCCGCCCGCCGGGGCGATCACGCACGCCGCCGCCTGTTCCCACGCCCGGCGGGTGGCCATCTCGACCGCCCACCCGCCGCTGGCCGCCGTCCCGATCAGGACCACCGCCGTGTGCGGCGCCACCGCCGCGAACACCGACAGCTCGTCCACGATCCGCACCTGGTGCACGGGGTTCTCGCCCGAGCCGTACATCCTGGCCCCGGCCAGGGGCCCGGCGTTGACCAGCTCGGCCACCGTGACCGGCGCCTCCCACCCCGCGCGCGGCCCCGTCACAGCGGGATCCCGAACGCGTGCAGCCCGCCCAGCCTCTGCCCGCGATCCGTGTGCCACACCGGTGCGGCCTTCACGACCATGACGTCCACCTCCAGGCCGGGCACCGCCTTGTCGACGTCCACGACCATCCCGTCGGCCGTGGAGATCATGCAGATCTGGTCCGGCGTCATCGCCACCGCGGCCCCGTCGGCCAGCGCGAGCACGATCTCGTTGTGGGCCTCCAGCCGTACCAGCCGGCGCAGCCCCTCCGTCTCCTGCACCACGATGCTCGACGGCAGCGACGGGAGCGACACGTCGGCGCCGTGCCCGGTGCTGCCCTCCACCGCCAGGATCCGCCCCGTGCACAGGGTCCGCACGCCGAACGGCGCCGCGGCCGAGCGGGGCGCCCCGGGCTCGCCCGCCCGCAGCAGCAGGCTCACCGTCCCGGGCACGAGCACCCGCGCCAGGTCGCCGGCCGACATCGGGTAGCAGGCCGCCACCGCCCACCCGCCGACCGACAGCACCACGGGGCGCATCAGCTCCTCCACCCGGTCGCCGGCCGTCTCCAGCAGCACCAGCTCGCCCGATCCGCCCGCCAGCGCCACGGGCGCCGGGCTCATCCCGCCCAGCGCGTACGTCGTCTGCTCCAGCAGCGGGAACACCCGCCCCGTGCCGTCGCCGTCCACCAGCGGCACCCCCAGCTGGGCCGCCGCGATGAGCGGGACGAGGGCGTTCTCGGCGGCCAGGTTGAGCGCGACCACGGCCCCGGCCCGCTCCCCCAGCCTGCGCTCCAGCGCCCGCACGGCACGGGCGGGCTCGTCGCCCCTCGGCAGCTGCTCCCCCAGCGCGGTCGTGGATCCGACCAGGCTGACCGCGACGCACAACGTGTCCGGCGCCAGCTCCTCGGCCGTCACCAGCTCGACGCCCGGCCCGATCAGCGAGCCCGCCCAGTCGAGGGTGAGGGTGTGCGCCGACTCCGCCGCCCCGGTCGCGAACATCCTCGCCCCGGCCGACAGCCGCTCGAGCCCGCCCTCGTCGATCACCACGGCCCCGCCTCCCCCCGGCTCATGGCATCGTCCCCTCGGCCTTCACCCGCACCCGGTAGAGCCCGTCCGGCAGGTACGACAGCGGGTTCACGGTCGTCTCGGCGATCCTGGCCGAGCCGGGCAGGGCGCCCGCGCTGACCACGCGGGTGAGCGCCTCGTCCCTGGCGTCCTGGAGCACCCGGTCCAGCTCCGCCCGCCCCCGCGCCTGCACGATCCGCTCCACCTGCGCCTCCGGCCGCCCGATCGCGGCCCCGTACGCCGCCGCCACCTCCTCGGGCACGCCGGGGAGCACCACCCGCCCGCGTGCCAGGCTCGCCGTCCCGCCCAGGTCGCAGGCCAGCGGGTAGCGCCGGAAGTAGTGGGCCGACACCAGCCCGCCGCCCGACCTGGCGAAGAACACCGGCACCCCCGGCAGCTCCCGGGCCGCCTCGTCGGCGATCCGCCCGGCCTCGGGGCCGAGCGCCGCGTTGCGGATCGTGGCCTCCTCGCGCTCGCGCAGCCCAGGATGCCCGAACTCGTACGACAGCGTGATCCGCGCCTGCGGCACCTCGGCCGCGATGATCGCCGCCACGGCCAGCTCGTGGTCGGCCAGCATGGGCGAGCCTGTCGCGGTCACCGCGAAATCGGTCAGCCCGCACGTGGCGGCGAAGCGCCGGGCCGCCTCGGTGTCCAGCGGCGCCAGCACGCGCCCGGTGAGGCTGTGGCCGCCGCGCACGATCGTGGCCGTCCCGGAGCCGACGCGCGGGCGCAGCGCCTCGGGGCACGGCCCGCCCACCCGGATCGCCGCCACGGCGGCGGTGGGCACGTCGCCCAGGTCCACGGCCACGCAGGCCCGCGCCGCCGCGCGGGCGGCGGCGCGGCTCACCGGCCACTCGGGCGCGCCGTCCCTGACGGCCACCAGCACCGGCGACGGCCGTACGAGGGCGACGCCGAGGATCACTCCAGCTCGCGTCCTTCGGTCTCCGGCAGCGGCACGGCCAGCAGCGCCGTGGCCACCATGAACGCGTTGATGATCAGCATGGTAGCGGTGAACCCGGTGGCGTGGGCCAGCAGCGCCCCCACCGCCGACGGCGCCACCGTGGTGGCCACGAGCTGCGCGGCCGTGGCCCACGAGTAGCCGGTGCCGCGCAGGGCGGTCGGGTAGAACTCGCCGTTCCAGGTGTTCCAGACGCCCCAGGCGCCGAGGCTGAAGAACGACAGCACGAAGTTGCCGAGGTACAGGCCGGTGGTCGAGGAGGCGGTGGCGAACCAGAGCCCGCCGAGCACCGCCGCCACGACGTAGACGAGGAAGACCTTCTTGCGGCCGAACCGGCCGGTCAGCAGCGAGGCGCTCACGTACCCGGGGATCATCATCAGCGCGCTCAGCGCCGCGAAGCCGAGCGAGGCCGACAGCGTCAGCCCCTTCTGCTGCAGCAGCGTCGGCAGCCACGTCTGCAGGCCCCAGTAGCCCCAGTTGAAGACGAAGTTCAGCAGCAGCATGACCACGGTGATCCGGGCGAGCCCGCCGCGGAACAGGTCGAGCGGCCGTCCCACCCGCTCGCTAGCCACCGTGAACCTGGCTTCGGCGTCGGGGCTGCTCAGCGTGCGCAGCACCGCGCGCGCCTCCTCCTGGCGGCCCCGGGCGGCCAGCCAGTACGGCGACTCCGGCACCCACGCCCGGATCGCGAACGCCCACAGTCCCGCCGCCGCGCTGGCGATCACCACGACGTGCCAGCCGAGGCCGCCCAGCGTCATCGACGCCCCGATCGCGGCCAGCATGCCGATCGGCCACCCGATCGACAGGTAGACCGCCGCCCGCCCGCGCGAGCGGGTCGGCAGCAGCTCCAGGAAGTAGGGGAAGGTGATGGTGTAGACCCCGGCCAGCGCCAGCCCGGAGGCCACCCGCAGCGTCACCAGCACCGCCATGTTCGGCGCGAACGCCGAGGCGAGCGCGATCACGCCGTACGCCAGCAGCGACCAGAACGCGACCGGCTTGCGCCCGACGCGGTCGGCCACCGGCCCCCACACCAGCACGCCGGGGATCATGCCGAAGGCGACCGCCGACAGCACGACCCCGACCCCCGCCTCGTCGATCCCGAAGGCGGTGCCGAGGTCGCCGGAGACGTAGACGAGGGCGAGCTGCTCCCACGACTCGATGACGAACGCGATGAACAGCGCGAGCGCGATGAGCACGTGCCTGCGGGTGAACGGCATCCGATCGAATGCCGCGCCGATGGGGATCGTTCGGGAGTCGACGGCGGTCATGGAAGCTCCTCGGAGGGGGGCGCTGAATATGGCCGCACCATAAAGCCGCCCTCGTCCGGCGGCCCTGTGCACGCCGCACTGGCGGGCCGCACGATCTGTGCGGCCCGCCCTGCGTCAGGGGCGGGCGGCGTAATAAGGGCCCCGGGGGAACCGCCGCGGGCGCGTAGATCAAGACTCGATCCACCGCCGCAGCATGTTCGTGGCCAGTGTCATGGCCGTCTTGCAGGCGTTGGTGTCGCGCAGCTTGTCGAGCATGACGAAGTCGTGCACGATGCCGGCCATCCGCACCACCGTCACGTCGTTGCCCAGCTCGCGCAGCCGGGCCCCGTACAGCTCGCCCTCGTCGCGCAGCACGTCCGCCTCGCCCGTGATGATCAGCGCGGGCGGCATGCCGCGCAACTCCTCCGAGCGGGCCCGCAGCGGCGAGGCGTGACTCTCGGCCCGCTGGGAGGGCTCGGGGGTGTACTGGTCCCAGAACCACTTCATGCCGTCGCGGTTGAGGTAGTAGCCCGAGGCGAACTGCCGGTACGACTCGGTGTCGAAGCTCGCGTCCGTGACCGGGTAGAACAGGCACTGCCCGCGCAGCCGCACGAAATTGAGCTTGCGGGCCATCATGGTCAGCACGGTCGCCATGTTGCCGCCGACCGAGTCCCCGCACACCGCCATCCGCGTCGGGTCCAGGTCCTTCTCCTTGCCGTGCTCCGACACCCAGCGGGCCGCGACGTAGTTCTGCTGGATCTGCGTGGGGTACTTCGCCTCGGGAGCGCGGTCGTACTCCGGGAAGACGACGGCGGCGCCACAGCGCACGGACAGCTCCCGCACCAGCCGGTCGTGGGTGTGGGCGGAGCCGAACACCCAGCCGGCGCCGTGGATGTAGAAGATGACGGGCATGGTCCCCGTGGCGCCCTTGGGCTTGACGATCCGGACCGGCACCAGGCCCGTGGGACCGCCCTGGACCTGGATCCACTCCTCGTCGATCTCCGGCCTGGGCACGTCCGGGCCGGATTGGAGCCGCTCCAGCGCCTCGCGACCCTCCTCCGGCGGCAGCTCGTAGATGAACGGGCGCCGGGCGGTGGCGTCGGCGAACTCCTGCGCCGCCGGCTCCAGGACGACCCGCTTGATCATTGTGGTCACGATGACCCCCCGGTGAATGTCACGCCGAGAGATTTGTGCCTATTCGCACCTCCAGCCCACCGCCCAAAATCGTCAAATTCCCCCCAAAACGGGTCACTCCCGCTGGAGCTCGTGCGCCAGCTCCTCCAGCTCCGCGCCACCCGCCATGAGCGCGGTCAGCTCCTGCGTGGTGATGTCGGCCTTGCCGTACTCGCCCAGGCTGGCGCCCCGGTTGAGCAGCAGGAACCGGTCGCCCACCGGGTAGGCGTGGTGGGGGTTGTGGGTGATGAAGACCACGCCGAGCCCCCGGTCGCGGGCCCTGGCGATGTAACGCAGCACCACTCCTGCCTGCTTGACCCCCAGCGCGGAGGTGGGCTCGTCGAGGATGAGGACGCGGGCGCCGAAGTAGACGGCCCGGGCGATGGCCACCGACTGCCGCTCGCCGCCGGACAGCGTGCCGACGGGCTGGTCCACGTCGCGGATGTCGATGCCCATGGCCCGCAGCTCCTCGCGGGCGACCTTCCTGGCCTTGGCCACGTCGAAGGCCAGGCCCTTCTTCGGCTCCGAGCCGAGGAAGAAGTTCCGCCAGACCGACATGAGCGGGATCATCGCCAGGTCCTGGTAGACGGTCGCGATGCCGCGGTCGAGCGCGTCGCGGGGGCTGGCGAAGCGCACCTCCTGCCCGTCCACCAGCAGCGTGCCGACGTCGTGCTGGTGCACCCCGGCGAGGATCTTGATGAGCGTGGACTTGCCGGCGCCGTTGTCGCCGAGCACGCAGGTCACCTGGCCGGCCCGCACGCCCATCGACACCTCGCGCAGCGCCAGCACCGACCCGAACGTCTTGCCGATGCCCCTGGTCTCCAGAATCAATGCTTCACCTCCTCGGCGTACCGCCTGACCAGGCGGTTGGCCAGCGTCGCCAGCAGCAGCATCGCGCCCAGGAAGAACTTGAACCAGTCGGCGTTCCAGCCCAGGAACACGATCCCCTTGTCGGCCATGCCGAAGATGACCGCGCCGATCGCGGCCCCGATCGCGGAGCCGTACCCGCCGGTGAGCAGGCAGCCGCCGATGACGGCGGCGATGATGTAGATGAACTCCTGGCCGATGCCGATGTTGGCCTGCACGGAGGTGTAGCGCAGCGCGAGGATCGAGCCGACCAGCCACGCGGCGAACGCCGTCGTCATGAACAGCGCGATCTTCGTCCGGGCGGCGGCCACGCCGACCGCGCGGGCGGCCTGCTCGTTGCCGCCCACCGCGAAGATCCAGTTTCCGGCCCTGGAGCGCATGAGGACCCAGGTGGCCACGGCGGTCACCAGGATCCACCACAGGATCGCCACCCGGAACGAGGTTCCGCCGATCTGGATCGTCCCGGCGAGGATCGCGTTCGCGGCCTCGAAGCCGGAGGCCCGGCGCAGGCCGCTGACCTGCACCGTCCCGGTGATGGCCTTGGTGACGCCGAGGTTGAGGCCCTGCAGCATGAGGAACGTGCCCAGCGTGACGATGAAGCTGGGCAGCTTGGTCCTGGTGACGACCAGGCCGTTGGCGAACCCGATGGCCAGCGCCACGACCAGCCCGACGAGCATCGCCGCCCACACGCTGAACCCGTAGCGGGTGGCCAGCGTGACGAGGATCAGCCCGCTCGTGCCGGTCAGCACGCCGGCCGACAGGTCGAACTCGCCGCCGATCATGAGCAGCGCGACCGCGACGGCCATGATGCCGAGCGTGGCGGCCGGGTCGAGCCAGTTCGCGATGCCGTCCAGGGACCGGAACACCGGCGACTGGGAGGCGAAGAACACGAACACCACGACCAGCCCGACCACCGCGCCCAGCTCGGGCCGGATCAGCAGCCGGCGGGCCAGCCCGACGTCGGCGACCCGCTCGTCGGCCGCCAGGGTCATCGAGTGCCCGCCTCGGCCAGCTTGGCCACCTGCTCGGCGTTGTCCTTGGTCACGAAGCCCGGCCCGGTGTTGACGGGCAGGCCGCCGCCGACGGTGTTGAGGTTGCTCTTGTACAGGTTGAGGAACGTGATCGGCAGGTAGCCCTGCAGGTACTGCTGCTGGTCCACGGCGAACAGGATCTCCCCGTCCTTGATCGCGCTCACCACGTCGCCCGACAGGTCGAACGTGGCCAGCTTGGCCGGCGAGCCCGAGTCCTTGATGGCGTCCCTGGCGGCGATCGCGACGGCCGGGTTGAGCGCGAGCACGCCGTTGACCTGCTTGTCCGACTGCAGCTTGGCGGTGACCTTGGAGGTGACGTCGGCCAGGTTGCTCACGTCGACCTGCAGCCGCTCGACCGTGCCGCCCAGCGTCTGCTCGGCGCCCTTGCAGCGCTGGTCGAGGCCCACGTTGCCGGCCTCGTGGATGACGCACAGCAGCTTGGTGACGCCGGCGGCCTTGAGCTGCTCGCCCGCGCCGCGCCCGGCCACGTCCTCCGACTGCCCGACGTGGGTGATGGCGCCGAACGCCTTGGAGGAGTCGGCGCCCGAGTTGATGGTGACCACCGGGATCTTCGCCGCGACGGCCTTGCCGATGGCCTCCTTGAGAGCGTCGGGGTTGGCCATGGAGACCACGATGCCGTCCACCTTCTCCGAGACGGCCTGGTCGATGAGCTGCGACTGCTTGGCGGGGTCACCGTCGCCCTGGTAGGTGACCTTCACGCCGTACTGCTTGCCCGCGGCCTCGGCGCCGTTCTTGACCACGTCCCAGAAGGAGTCGCCGGCGCCTGCGTGGGTGATGACGGCGAAGCTGGCGCTCGCGGCGGCCGGGGCGGCGGCGGAGCTCGCGGCAGGAGCGCTCTGCGCGCTCTGCCCTCCGGAGGAGCATCCGGTCACGGCGAGCGCGCCCAGCAGGGCCAGCACGATCGGGGTACGTCTCATAGGACACCTCCAAGACCAACGGGCTCGCCCTGGTTGTACCTCAATATCATTTCTATGTATAGACATGCGGACTTTTTCCACAGTAGAACGGAACCTTACGTTCCGATATACTGGAGGGTATGACGAGCGCACCCATGAGTGGCCGCAAAGCGCAGGCCGCCCGCAACGACGAGCTGATCCTGCTGGCGGCCCGGTCGGTCTTCACCGCCGACCCCGGCGCCCCCATCGCGGCCGTGGCCGAGAAGGCGGGCGTCGGGATCAGCGCGCTTTACCGCCGCTACCCCAGCAAGGAGGCACTGCTGCAGAAGCTGTGCGGCGACGGCCTCAAGCTCTACATCGAGATAACCGAGCGGTCGCTGGCCCAGGGAGGCGACCCGTGGGAGGCCTTCGCCGCCTACATGCGCGGCATCGTGGACGCCGACACCAACTCCCTGACGATCAAGCTGGCGGGCACGTTCACGCCGACCGAGGAGCTGGGCCGCGACGCGGTCCGGGCCTCGTCCCTGGCCACCGAGGCGCACCGCCGCGCGGTGGAGGCCGGCGTGCTGCGCCCGGACGTGACCACGGCGGACATCGCCCTGCTGTTCGAGCAGCTGGCCTCGATCAAGCTCGGCGACGAGGAGCGCACCGCGCAGCTGCGCCACCGCTACCTGGCGCTCGTGATGGACTCGCTGCGGATGCCGCCGGCGCGCCGGGAGCTGCCGGGCCCCGCCCCCGTGGACGAGGAGCTGTCGGTGCGCTGGTACCCGTCCTAGTCCTCCGGGCCGGCCAGGCGCTGGGCCAGCGCCACGGTGCGGCGGGCCCGGGCGACGACGGGGGCGTCCACGAAGCGGCCGTCGGGCAGCGCGACCGCGCCGAGGCCCGCTCGCTCGGCCTGCTCGGCCGCTTCGACGATCTCCGCGGCCCTGGCCGCCTCCTCCTCCGAGGGGCGGAACGCCCGCCTGATCACGGGGATCTGGCGGGGGTGGATGGCGGTCCTGCCGAACATGCCGAGCCCGCGGCCCGCCAGGCAGGAGGCCAGGAGGCCGGCCTCGTCCTTGACGTGGGGGTAAACGGCCATGGGCACCGGGGGCAGGCCGGCCGCCGCCGCGGCGGGCACCACCTGCAGCCGCAGGTGGTCCATGGCCCGCTCGTCGGTGATGGCCAGCTCGGCGGCCAGGTCCTGCTCGCCGAGCGCGACGCCGGCGACCTTCGGGTGCGCCGCGATCTCGCGCGCCGCGACGATCCCGGCCGCCGACTCCAGCAGCGCGTACGCCGGCGCGCCGGCGATCGCGTCGAGCACGGCCACGGACTCGACCTTGGGCAGCCGCACGGCGTCGGCCAGCTCCCCGACGGCTTCGAGGTCGGCCAGCCCGCGCCCGGTGGCCAGGTCGTTGACCCGCACGTGCACCCGCGTCTCCCCCTCGGCGTCCCGGCGGGCGCGCAGGTAGGCGACGGCGTTGGCGCGGGCCTCGTCCTTGCGGGCGGGCACGACCGCGTCCTCGAGGTCGATGATGACGACGTCCGCCCCGGAGGCGACGGCCTTGTCGAAGCGCTCGGGCCGGTCGCCGGGCACGTACAGCCAGGTGACGTTCACGCGATCACGCCCTCTTCGCGCAGGGCGGCGATCGCCTCGCCGGAGTAGTCGAGCTCCGCGAGCACCTCGTCGGTGTCGCGCCCGAGCCGCCGTCCCGGCCAGCGGATCTCGCCGGGCGTGTCCGACAGGCGGAACAGGACGTTCTGCAGGGTGACCGAGCCGAGCTCCTCGTCCGGCACCTCCACGAACGTCTTCAGCGCCGCGTACTGCGGGTCCTCGGCGATGTCGGAGACGTCGTAGATGGGCGCGACCGCGGCCTGCGCCTCCTCGAAGCGGGCGATGACCTCGTCGGCGTCCCGCTCGGCGATCCAGGACGCGACGGCCTCGTCCAGCTCGTCCACGTGCTGCACGCGCCCGCTCCCGCTGGCGAACCACGGCTGCTCCACCAGGTCGGGCCGTCCCACCAGGGTGACCACCCGCTCGGCGACCGGCTGGGCGCTGGTGGAGATGGCCAGCCATCGCCCGTCACGGGTGCGGTAGGTGTTGCGCGGCGCGTTGCTGCTGGAGCGGTTGCCGGTGCGGCGCGGCACGACGCCCAGCGCCTTGTACGCCGTCATCTGCGGCCCCAGGATGCCCAGGATCGGCTCGATGATCGCCAGGTCGATGACCTGCCCTCGCCCGCTCTGCTCCCTGGCACGGAGGGCCACCATGATCGCGTACGACATGGCCAGGCCCGCGATGCCGTCGGCGAGGGCCAGCGGCGGCAGCGTGGGCGGCCCGTCGGGCTGCCCGGTCATGGCCGCGAACCCGCTCATGGCCTCGGCCAGCGTCCCGAACCCCGGCTGCTTGGCCATCGGCCCGAACTGCCCGAACCCGGTCATCCGCGCCACGATCAGCCGCGGGTTGAGCTCGAGCAGGTCTTCGGGGGCGAGGTTCCAGCGTTCGAGGGTGCCGGGGCGGAAGTTCTCGATCAGCACGTCGGAGCGCTCGGCCAGGCGGCGCAGGATCTCCTGGCCCTCGGCCCGCGACAGGTCCACGGCCGCGGTGCGCTTGTTGCGCGCGAGCGTCTTCCACCACAGCCCCACGCCGTCCGCCTGCCCATCGGCGCCGGCCTGTTTCCGGGGCACGGACGCGCCGTGCCCGCGCGAGGGGTCGCCGCGCCGGGGGTGCTCGATCTTGATCACGTCGGCGCCGAAGTCGCCCAGCATCATCGCGGCGGAGGGACCGGCGAACAGGGTCGCCGCGTCGATGACCCGCAGGTCGGCGAGGCTCGTCATAGGTATGTAACTTATAAGAAATATGTCATAGGTCAATCTACAGAAAAATGGTGACATGTCGCCTACGGAGCCGCGGCCGCCGATGAGCAAGGCCGAGTACGTCTACAGCGTGCTGCTCGACGAGATCCGCACCGCGCGGATCCCGGGCGGCACGGCGCTGCGGGCAGGAGAGGTGGCCCGCCGCCTGGGCGTGTCGGTCACCCCTGTGCGCGAGGCGCTGCGCCGGCTGGAGAAGGACCGGCTGATCAGCTACGAGGCGCATCACGGCGCGACCGTCGTGGACCTGGGCGACGAGGCCCTGGTCGAGTACTACGGCCTGCGCGCGGTGGTCGAGGGCCTGGGCGCGCGCCTGGCGGCGGGCAGGATCACCCCGGAGGAGCTGGCCGGCCTGCGCGAGCTGCACGCGTCGATGACCGAGGACGCCGCGCACGGCAGGCACGACCGGCTCGGGGAGCAGAGCCGGCGATTCCACCTGCGCATCGTGGACATCGGCGGACCGGCCTTCCTGGGCGCGCACGCCAGGTCGGTGCGCAACAGCTTCCCGGTGCCCGCCGAGGCGTCGCTGTGGCTGGACGCGGCCCAGGTGCGGACCCAGCTCGAGGCGCACGAGGGCATCCTGGCCGCGCTGGCGTCCGGCGACGCCGAGACCGCGGAACGCATCATGATCGACCACGTGCGCCAGGCCGGGGATTACCGGCAACAGCACTGACCAAATACGTACGTCACGGTCGCCGATGACAAAAATCAGCGTTCGGCCCTGCTCTATTGCAACTCGATTACAGCTGTTGCACGATGGCCACTCAAGTGGTCTGGCGCCTGAGGGGGCAGGGACTGTGGCGGACGCGTGGATACTGCATCCCGACTACCGGACCCCTCCCGTCCCGACTGGCGCAGGCATCGTCCCGGGTCCCTGGCGACATCCCGACGGCGGCCAGATCATGAACGGCACCTACGAGCGGCCCCTCCCCGACCGGCAGGTCGAGGTCGTCACCATCTGGTACGGCTACGCGCTCAGCCACTGGAGCGGGCCGCGCATGCCGCGGTTCAGCAGCCCGCTGGTTTCGGCCTGGAACCCGGTGCTGGCCCAGGGGCTGGCGGTGGACCCGGACTGCCCGTCGCCGTACCACGACGAGCTGTGGTGCGACCGGTGGATCGCCGACGCCCTGCTGTACGGGCGCAAGCCGTACGGGGCGTTCACGCTGCCCGCGGCCGAGGCGCTGCGCTGGTTCGCCAAGAGCGGCGGCACCGGCCTGGTCTACCACGCGGAGCCGGCCGGCGGGCTGATCAGGGTCGTGGCGGGCACGGCGGAGCGCTACGCGCAGCTGTTCGACCTGGACGCGCTGATCTCCGACTACCGCGGCGCGCTGCCGCCCGAGCTGGCCGAGCGCGAGGTGGCGGCGCTGGAGGCGCACCGCGGCCACTCCCCCGCGCTGCGCTACATCCTCAGCGAGAACGGCGAGGGCCGCTTCGCCCAGGCGCCGCTGTCGGTCCGCGGCCTCACCCTCGGATACCCTCCACGGGAGACCGCCGCCCGCATCGCCGCCGCGGCCCTGTCGTGACCGCACTCACCACCGGAGCCACGCTGTGACCGCGAGACCCGTGCCGGGCGTCAAAGGTGTCCTGTTCGACCTGGACGGCACCCTGCTCGACCACCGCGGCGCCGCCGACGCCGCGATCACGGCCTGGATGACGGCGTACTCCCCCGGCCACCCGCGCCTGGACGAGGTGCCCGCGCTCTGGGCCGCCCTGGAGGGGCCGCACCTGGCGATGTGGCAGGCGGGCGAGTGCACCGTGCAGGAGCAGCGGCGCCGCCGCCTGAGCGCGCTCTGCCTGGAGCTGGCCGTGCCGGCGCCCGGCGACCTCGACTCGGCCTACGCCGACTTCGCCGAACGCTACCGGCAGGGCTGGACCGCCTACCCGGACGCGGCGGGGGCGGTGGCGGAGCTGGGCGGGTTCGCGCTCGGGGTGCTGACGAACGGCGGGCAGCTGATGCAGGAGGCGAAGGTCCGCGCGATCGGGCTGGCCGACCTGGTCGGACCGGTGCTGACGGGCGAGGTGCTGGGCGGCCACTTCAAGCCGTCACCCGCCTCCTACACCGGCGCCGCCGGGGCGCTCGGGCTGGCTCCGGAGCAGGTGCTGCTGGTGGGCGACGACGTCGAAAAGGACGTGACGGGGCCGGCGGCGACCGGGATGCGCTCGGTCTGGCTCGACCGGCTCGGGGTCGAGCCGCCACCCGCCGGCTTCCCGCGCATCACCTCACTGACCGAGCTCCCGCGACTGCTGCTCCGCTAGCGCCACTACCGGGGCGCCAGCTCGGCCAGCACCGAGCCCTCCAGGTCGAAGCCGCCCACATGCGCCAGGTAGGACCCCTGTGCCAGCGGGTCGCCGAGGTAGACGCCGCCCGCCTGTCGCACCAGCAGCGCCCCCGCCGCCACGTCCCAGGGGTGGGCGCGGGTGCCGTAGGCGGCGTCCGACCAGCCGGCGGCGACGTGCGCGAGCTTGAGCGCGGCGCTGCCCGGCTTGCGCACGGCCGAGAAGGACTCCAGGAACCGGCCGTAGCGGCGCAGCGCCTCCTCGCCGTCCGCCTCCAGGTCCGCGGGCGTCGGATAGCTCGACAGCAGCATCGCCTCCCGGTCTCTGGTGGCTCCCGCGCTCTTCAGCGGCGTGCCGTTGCACCAGGCGCCCTCGGTGGAGGCGCTGAACTCGTCCTCGCGCACGGGGTCGTAGACCACGCCGGCGACCAGTTCGCCGCGCGCGGCGACGGCGATGGAGACGCAGAAGAACGGCAGTCCGGCGGCGAAGTTGGCGGTGCCGTCGATGGGATCGATGTACCAGGCGAGGTCGCCGGAGCCCGTGGTGCCGCCCTCCTCACCGACGATCACGCTTTCGGGCACGCGAGCGGTGATGACCGCGCGGATGGTCTCCTCGGCGGCGCGGTCGTGCTCGGTCACCGGGTCGTGGAAGTCGCGTTTGGTGGACACCTCGGGCCGGGACCTGAAGGCCTTGCGCAGCCGGGGCCCGACGGCTCGGGCCGCCTCGGTGGCGATGTCCAGCAGGTGCGTCACATCCATCTTCACTCCAGAAGCAGGGGAAAAGGGCATCATGACCCTCTATGCCCACTTCACCCGCTCTCAGTTGTTTGTCAGGACATTCTGACCTGCGTTAAGCTGATCAGCATGACCGCGAATCTCGCCATCGACCTGGACCGATCCAGTCCCGTGCCGCTCTACTTCCAGGTGGCCGAGCAGATCGCCGAGGCCATCCGGCGAGGGGACCTGGCGCCCGGCTCCCGGCTGGACAACGAGATCCTGCTGGCCGACAAGCTGGGCCTGTCGCGGCCCACGATCCGCCAGGCCATCCAGTATCTCGTGGACAAGGGCCTGCTCGTGCGCAAGCGCGGCGTCGGCACCCAGGTCGTCCACGGTCAGGTCAAGCGCTCGGTGGAGCTGACGAGCCTCTACGACGACCTGCGCAGGGCGGGCCAGGAGCCGGCCACGCAGGTGCTGGCGCTGGAGCCGCGCCCGGTCGAGGAGGAGGTCGCCGGCATCCTGGGCGTGGCGGAGGGCACGGAGATCCTCTATCTCGAGCGCCTTCGGTTCGCCGCCGGGGAGCCGCTGGCGGTGCTGCACAACTGGCTGCCGCTCGGTCTGGCCCAGCTCACCGCCGCCGACCTGGAGGGCCGCGGCCTGTACGAGCTGCTGCGCGCCGCGGGCGTGCGGATGCGGGTCGCCAACCAGCGGATCGGCGCGCGGGCCGCCACCCAGGCCGAGGCCAGGCTCCTGGAGGAGCGCCGCGGCGCGCCGCTGCTGACCATGATCCGCACCACCTACGACGACCAGGGTCGGGCCGTCGAGCACGGCTCACACGTCTACCGGGCCTCGCACTACTCCCTCGAGGTCACCCTCATCGAGCGCTGAGGCTGCCCGCCGCTTCAGGTAGAGCGTGGTGCAGATCCCGAACACCACGGCCACCACGAGCCCCACCCACGAGAAGCCCTTCAGCCACTTCTCGGCGACGAGCCCGAGATAGAAGATCACCGTGGTGGTGCCGCCCGCCCACACGATCCCGCCGAGCACGTTGGCGACGGCGAACTTCCAGTACGGCATGCGCAGCGCCCCCGCCAGCGGCCCGGCCAGGATGCGCAGCAGCGCGATGAACCGCCCGACGAAGACCGCCCACACGCCGAACCGCTGGAAATACCCTTCGGCCCTGGCGACGTGCCGCGGCCCGAAATGCTTCGGGAAGCGCCGCCCGAGCCGGTCGAACAGGGGCGCGCCGCCCCTGCGCCCGATCGCGTACCCGGCGGAGTCCCCCAGGATCGCCCCGGCGCTCGCGCACGCACCGACCCAGAAGGGGTGCACCACGCCCTTGGAGGCCAGGATCGAGGCGCTGACCAGGACGATCTCGCCGGGCAGCGGGATGCCGAGGCTCTCGAACCCGATCACCAGCGCGACCATGGCGTAGAGCCAGCCGGCCGGGATCGCCTGCAACCATTCGTCGATATGCACGCGCGCAACCCTAGCGCCGTCACATCACCACAAGACCCGCGATCGAGACCTTCCTTCCGCACCGGACGGTCAGCGTTCGCTGTCGAGCATGGACATCTGCGCGTCGGCGTAGCGCGAGCCGGCGGCGGCGCCCTCGGGGACGGCCGCCTCGATGGCCGCCAGGTCCTCGGCGGTCAGTTTCACGTCCAGGGCGCCCAGCGCCTCGGCCAGCCGCTCGCGCCGGCGGGCCCCGACGAGCGGGACGATCTCCTCGCCCCGGGCCAGCACCCAGGCGATGGCCAGCTGCGCGACCGTGACCCCCTTGGCCTCGGCGAGCCCGCGCAGCGCCGCCACCAGCGTGAGGTTGTGGGCCAGGTTGTCGCCGGAGAAGCGCGGGCTGACGGCGCGGAAGTCACCGGCGCCCAGCTCGCGGTCCTCGGACCAGTGCCCGCTGAGCAGCCCCCTGGACAGCACGCCGTACGCGGTCACGCCGATGCCCAGCTCGCGGCAGGCGGGCAGGATGTCCCGCTCGATCCCCCTGGACAGCAGCGAGTATTCGAGCTGCACGTCGGCGATCGGGTGGACGGCGTGGGCCCGCCGGATGGTCTCGGCGCCGGCCTCGGACAGCCCGACGTGCCGCACGCGTCCCTTCGCGACCTCTTCGGCGATGGCGCCGACGGTCTCCTCGATCGGCACGGCCGGGTCGACCCGCGCGATCCGGTAGACGTCCACGTGGTCGGTGCCGAGGCGGCGCAGGGTGTAGGCGAGCGAGGTCTTGACGCCCGCGGGGCGGCCGTCGTAGCCGAGCCAGTTGCCGTCGTAGTCGCGCTGCGCCCCGAACTTCACGCTGATCCGCACGTCATCGCGCGAGCGGCCGTCGAGCGCCTGGCGGATGAGCAGCTCGTTGTGGCCCATGCCGTAGAAGTCGCCGGTGTCGAGCAGCGTGATGCCGGCGTCGAGGGCGGCGTGGATGGTGGCGATGGACTCGGACGTGTCGGCCGGCCCGTAGAAGTCGGACATGCCCATGCAGCCCAGCCCGAGGTCGGACACGACGGGTCCGCCGGTTCCCAGAGTTCTCATACGGCCAGTATGCCTATTGGACTGACAGATTTCAATTTTTGTCAGCACGCAGGAGCCGGTCGGCGTCGCCCCGCGAGGCCACGCGGACGAAGTCGAGGTGCGCGTTGGCGGGATCGGCGGCGGCCCGCCCGTAGCGCTGCCGGTAGACGGCGTGCTGGTTCCAGGCGAAGCGGATGATCGATTCGTCCTTGTCGAGGAGGAAGCGGAAGGATTCCCTGTTGCCGTTCCACAGCTCGGCGCCGGTGGCCATCCGGCGCAGGGTCCTGGCCAGGAGCTGGCGCATGACCACCGGCCTGGGCAGGTCGATCCAGACCACGGTGTCGGCCCGTGACCACACCAGGTCGCGCACGGCGGAGTAGTTGCCGTCGACCACCCACCCCTCGCCCGCCGTGAACGCCTCGACCTCGGCCCTGAACTCCTCCGGCGGGCGCGGCGTCCACCCGGCCATGTGGAAGACGGAGTCGAGCTCCAGCCACGGCACCCCCAGCCGCCCGGCCAGCGCGGCCGCCAGCGTCGACTTCCCCGACCCGGAGTTCCCCACCACGGACACACGTCTCATCCGCCACAATCTACGGCCAAACCGATATTCGAGGCAGGGTTCGCCGCCGGACCGGCCTCAGCCGCCACCCTCACCGCTCAGGCCGCCGCCGCGCCCTGGCGCCCCGGGCGCCGCCCCAACGGCAGGGGCGCCGCGGGCTCGTCACATGCTGAGATCCCCCGTCTCCATGTAGATCTCGTCGACCACCTCCACCTGAGCGTGGAAACCGTGCTCCCCGGTACGGGAGACGCCCAGGTCGAAGGCCCCCTCCGCCGTGTCGCCCGCCACGAGCCGCCGCCGGGGCGTGTCCACCCGGTCGAACGTCACCGGCACCGGCCGCTCGAAGTCCGCGGGCGGCTCCCCCGTGACGCCGGGCTCGTGGCGCACGGTCCCCGGGCCCAGGCGGACGGCGAGGACCTGGTCGAAGTCGGGGCGGGCGGTGATCTCGTGCGCGAGATACAGCCCGCCCGCCCGGCCGAAGCACAGGTAGCTCAGCGGCGCCCGGTCGTCGTGCCGCGCCGCCGGGTCGAGCCGCCGGAAGAAGAAGATCCGCTTGATCCGCGCCGTGACGTCCTCGGCGATCGGGGTGCCGCCGCGCTCGAAGTGCCCCCGGAAGACGGTGCCCCGCACCGAGGTCCGCACCGGCCCGCCCTGGGGGTCGAGCTCCAGGATGTCGAACGGGTCCGGCACGAACGTGCGCAGGTCGTCGACCTTGCGCATCGCCTCGCGCACGTCGTCGCGGAAGCCGACCTCCATGAGCACCTGGAAGCGGTGCGCCGGGATGTGGAACATCGGCAGGTGCGAGAAATACAGCGGGTCGTCGCCGAAGAGCAGCATCCCGTGGACGTCGAACGTCTCGGGCTGGCCCTGCTCAGGGCCCTGGTCGTGGTGCGCGTGCATCGTCGCCTCCGGTTCTGCGCTGAGGCACCCAGTACAGCCCCGGCGGCGCGATGAACGCCTGAGTACGCGCTACTCAATTGCCCGCGTGTAATCGGCGCTCAAGTGGCGTGCAATCCGCTTGGCGTACAACGGCATCCGGCAGATCGGGAGACACGCCTGCGGCGGGCGAGAAGAGGGCAGGGAAGACAATGGGCACGGGACTGTGGATGTCGATGGCGATCACGGGGGCGACGATGCTGATCCTGGCGTGCGTCGGGCTGCCGTTCCTGATCGCCTCCTGGAACGGCCGGCAGCTCCTGGCCACCGGCGTCGCCGCGCAGGCGGTGATCGAGTCGATGACCGACACCGGCGTGACGATCAACGGGCAGCCGCTCGTCAGCTTCGTCCTGGGGGTGCGGACGCAGGACGGGCAGGTGCACCAGGTCACGCACCGGCAGTCGCTGCCGCGCCTGCCCATGGGCATGATCGTGCCCGGCGCGGTGGTGCCGGTCAAGGTGGACCCGCAGCGGCGCGACCGGGTCCGCATCGACTGGGCGTCCTGGCGCCCCGCCCCCTACGGCGCGTAGGCGCCGAGCACCAAAGCGACCCGTCCGGTGGTTTCCGGACGGGTTACGTTCTTTTTTCCATCCGGTCCTAACCCTTGGCAACTTACCTCCCAGACACCTAAGGTTCAGTGCAATGCCACACATTACTGGGAAGGTTCATGACGTCCAAGCAGGTCAGGCCCCTGGCCGGCGCCGTACGCACCACCGCAGGGGCGGTTCGGCCGCTGTCCGGAGTGCGCATCACCGGCGGGCTGCTGCATGACTGGCAGCGCCGCAACCGCAGGGCCACAATTCCCCACACCGTCGAACAGCTCCGCGCGGCGGGCAACGTCGCCAACCTGAGCCGCCTCCTGGAGGACGACCCCGCCCCCTACCGGGGCCGGTACCCGTTCCTCGACACCGACCTGTACAAGACCCTCGAAGGTCTGGCGTACGAGCTCGGCGACGGAGACACCTCGGCCGGGGAGTTCTTCGACGAGGTGGTCGGCCTGCTGGAGCGGGTCCAGGCCGCCGACGGCTACCTCAACTCCTTCTTCCAGAACCCCGCGTCCACGGACCCCACGACGGACAAGAAGCCGTGGGAGGACCTGGCCTGGGGGCACGAGCTGTACAACCTGGGCCACCTCATCCAGGCGGCCGTCGCCGCGAACCGGCGGATGGGCGACGACCGGCTGCTGCGCGTGGCCACGCGCTTCGCCGACCTGGCGGTGGAACGGTTCGGGGAGACGGGGATCTGCGGCCACCCCGAGGTGGAGATGGCGCTGGTCGAGCTCTACAGGGAGACGGGCGAGCGCCGCTATCTGACGCTGGCGACGGCGTTCGTCGACCGCAGGGGCACCGGGCAGATGGAGCACCGAATCTTCCCCGGCGAGTACTTCCAGGACCACGTGCCCTTGCGCGAGCTCCCGTCGGTGACCGGCCACGCGGTGCGCATGGCGTACCTGGCGGCGGGCGCGGCCGACGTCTTCCTGGAGACCGGCGACCGGTCGCTGTTCGAGGCGCTGGAGCGGCTCTGGGACGACATGGTGGCGGCCAAGCTGTACGTCACCGGCGGCCTGGGCAGCCGCCACTCCGACGAGGCGATCGGCGACCGGTACGAGCTGCCGTCCGAGCGCGCCTACAGCGAGACCTGCGCGGCCATCGGCGTCATGCAGTGGGCGTGGCGGATGTTCCTGGCCGGCGGCGACGCGAAATACCTCGACGTGTTCGAGCGCGTGCTCTACAACGCCTACGCCGTGGGCCTGTCGGCCGACGGCACGGCGTTCTTCTACGACAACCCGCTGCAGCGCCGCCCCGACCACGAGCAGCGCAGCGGCTCGGAGGCGGGCGGCGAGCCGCTGCGCCGCGCCTGGTTCACCTGCCCGTGCTGCCCGCCCAACATCGTGCGGTGGATGGCCCAGCTCGCCGACTACGTGGCGGCCGAGCGGGACGGCGCCGTGCTGATCACCACCTACACGCAGGCCACGGTCCGGACCGCTGAGCTGGAGCTGTCGATGGAGACGGCCTACCCGTGGGACGGTGACGTGCGCATCGCCGTCGAGCGGGCGCCGGACGGGCCGTACGGGCTGGTGCTGCGCGTCCCCGGCTGGGCCCGGGACGTGACGGTCACCGTCAACGGCGAGCCCTGTGACGCGCGGGAGTCCGGCGGCTGGCTCACCCTGCACCGCCCGTGGTCGCCGGGCGACGAGGTGCGCCTCACCCTGCCCATGCCGGTCCGGGCGCACGGCTCGCACCCGTACCTGGACGCCACCAGGGGCGCGCTCAGCCTGGCCCGGGGGCCGCTCGTGTACTGCGTCGAGCAGCACGACAGCCCGCAGGCCGCCGTCGACGACCTGCTCGTCGGAGCCCACGACGTGGTCAACGCGCGCACCGAGCGCCGCGACGCGGCCGTCGTGCTGCGTCTGGAGGCGGACGCGGCTCCCCCGCCCGCCGCCGAGCTCTACCCCGAGCTCCCTCTGCACGAGGCGCTCCCAAAGACGAGGGTTTCGGCGACCTTCGTCCCCTACTTCCTGTGGGGCAACCGCGGCCCCCAAGCCATGCGGGTCTGGGTCAGGACCCCCTGGACCAACGGAAAGAAGGCATGATGATGAGGAGATCGGCGGCGCTCGCGAGCGTCACCATGACCACCGTGCTGGCGCTCACCGCGTGTGGCGGGGGCGGCGGCGCGGCGGCCCCCGGCACGGGCACGGGCGCGTCGGGCGGGCCAGGCGCGCCCGCCGCGATGGGCGGCACCGTGCACAGCCTGGCCAAGGCGGACTTCTCCCACCTGGACCCGGTACGCGGCTGGGACGGCGGCGTCAACAATTTCTACCGGCTCATCTACCGGGGGTTGACGATGTTCGGCGCGGGTCCGGGCGCCGAGGGCACGAAGGTCGTGCCCGACCTGGCCACCGACACGGGCACCCCGTCCGACGGCGGCAAGACCTGGACGTTCAAACTCAAGGACAACCTGTTCTTCGAGGACGGCACCCCGATCAACAGCGAGGCCGTGAAGTTCGGCTTCTCCCGCACGTTCGACCCGGAGGCCGGGATCGGCTCGCCGTACGGGAAGCTGCTGCTGGACGCGCCGAAGGATTACAAGGGCCCGTACCTGGACGGCGACCTGAAGACCATCGAGACGCCCGACGACAAGACGGTCGTCTTCCACCTGAAGAAGCCCTTCGCCGACTTCCCGAGCGCGCTGGCGATGGCCAACTTCACGCCTTTCCCCAAGGGCACGGGGGCGGGCGCGGCGTTCGACACCAAGCCGATCGCGAGCGGGCCGTACAAGGTGGCGAGCTACCAGCGCGGCGTGTCGCTGAAGCTGGAACGCAACCCGCAGTGGAAGCGTGAGACCGACAGCGTGCGGGCGGCCAAGCCGGACGCGTTCGAGTGGACGTTCGGCCTGGACCCGGCCACGATCGACGAGCGCATGCTGGCCGGGCAGGGCACCGACGCCGACGCCCTCGGCCCGTCGATCCAGGCGGCGACCGTGGCGCGGGTGCAGCAGCCGCAGATCAAGCAGCGCACGCTCTCCGGGCTCAACGGCTGCACCACGTACATGGGCCTGAACACCACCAAGAAGCCCCTGAACGACGTGCGCGTGCGCCAGGCGATCAACTACGCGATCAACAAGGACACCGTGGTCGCGGGGATGGGCGGCGGCGCGCTGGCCGCCAAGGGCACCTCGATCCAGCCGCCCACGATCGCAGGCCGGGTCGACTACGACCTGTACCCGCACAACCCCGAGGAGGCCAGGAAGCTGCTGGCCGAGGCCGGCCTCGCGGACGGGTTCTCCTTGACGCTGGACACCCGCCCGGACCCGAAGATGGCCGCGGTGGCGGTGGCGATCCAGGACGCGCTCAAGCAGGTGAAGATCGACGTCAAGATCAACAACATCGACACCTCGACGTACTACGAGGTCATCGGCACGCCGGCGCAGCAGCACGACGCCGCCGTCACCGGCTGGTGCCCCGACTGGGCCTCCGGCGCGACGTTCCTGCCGCCGCTGTTCGACGGCCGCAACATCACGCCCAAGGGCAACTCGAACCTCGCTCAGATCAACGACAAGGGGATCAACGAGCGGATCGACGAGATCGCCGCGATGACGGACGTCAACCAGGCCAACGCGGCCTACGGCGAGCTGGACAAGGAGATCATGAAGCTGGCGCCGGTGGTGCCGCTCGCGTACGAGAAGCTCATCCTCATCGCCGGCTCGAACATCGCGGGCGCCTACCAGTCCAACTCCTTCTCCGGCGGCATCGACCTGATCTCCGTCGGACTGGCGAAGCCGACGAAGTAGATGGCCGTCGTCGCTTACTCCCCGAGCACGTCGAGGGCACGGGTCGCGGGCGCGCTGCTGCGTGATCGGGGCGCGGTGCTGAGCATCGCGTTCCTCACGCTGATCGTGCTGATGGCGATCTGCGCGCCGCTGATCAGCGCGATCACCGGTCACGGGCCGAACGACTTCGACACCGCCGCCGTCGACACCGACCTGGGCGGCGTGCCGCGCGGGTCGCTCGGCGGCATCAGCGCCGACCATCTGCTGGGCGTCGAACCGCAGAACGGGCGCGACATCCTCGCGCGCATCGCCTACGGCGCGCGCGTCTCGCTGCTGATCGCGGTCTCCGCCACGGCGCTGACGACCCTGCTGGGCGTGGTGCTGGGCATGCTGGCCGGGTTCTACCAGGGCTGGGTGGACCAGGTGATCTGCCGGGTCATGGACTTCCTCATGGCCTTCCCTGCGCTCATCTTCATGATCGCGATCCTGTCCTCGCTCCCGCAGGGCAACCGGCCGGTGCTGCTGGTCCTGGTGATCAGCTTCTTCGGCTGGCCGTACCTGGCGCGGGTGGTGCGCGGGCAGACGCTGACGCTGGTGAACAGGGAGTTCGTGGAGGCCGCCCGCGCCTCGGGCGCCTCCACGAGCGCACTGGTGTTCAAGGAGATCCTGCCCAACCTGCGCAGCTCGCTGATCGTCATGACCACCCTCGCCGTGCCCGGCTACGTCGGCACCGAGGCGGGGCTGTCGTTCCTGGGCGTCGGTGTGACGCCGCCGACGCCGTCGTGGGGTCAGATGATCTTCAGCTCGGTCGGCTGGTACGCCGTCGATCCGATGTACTTCGCGATCCCCGGCGGGTTCCTGTTCCTCACCGTGCTGTCGCTGACGGTCCTCGGCGACCGGCTGCGGGCCACGCTCGACGCCGGGGAGGCCTCCTGATGGCGCGTTACTTGGCCGGACGGCTCGCCTGGGTGGTGCTGATCCTCTTCCTGGTGTGCCTGTTCACGTTCATCATCTTCTTCACGCTCCAGCCCGACCCCGCCGTGATGATCTGCGGGAAGACGTGCACGCAGGAGCGCATCGACCAGATCCACGCCGTGCTGGGGCTGGACAAGCCGCTCCTGACGCAGTTCTTCGGCTTCCTCTTCGGGATCTTCGCCGGGCGAGACTACGGCGAGGGCGCGAACCTGGTGCACTGCGGCGCCCCGTGCCTGGGCTACAGCTTCCAGACCGGCCAGTCCGTGTGGGACATGGTGGTCGACCGGCTGCCGGTCAGCGCCACGGTCGCGATCGGGGCCGCGGTGCTGTGGCTGCTCATCGGGGTCGCCGCGGGCCTGGTCAGCGCCGTCAAGGAGGGCACCTGGTGGGACCGCGCGGCCATGGGCCTGGCGCTGGGCGGCTCCAGCGTCCCCAACTACGTGCTGGCTCTGGCTTTGCAGTACGTGCTGGTGGTGCAGCTGCAGGTGCTGCCGTTCCCGCAGGCGGTGGCGTTCGGCGACGATCCGGTGCTCTGGTTCCAGTCGTACCTGATGCCGTGGGTCGTGCTGGCCACCGTCTACGCCTGCCTTTACGCACGGCTGACCAGGGCGAACGTGATCGACACCCTCGCCGAGAACTTCATGCGCACGGCCAGGTCCAAGGGGCTGAGCCCGGCGCTGACCCTGCGCAGGCACGCCCTGCGGCCGGCGCTGACGCCGATCGCCACGATCTTCGGCATGGACTTCGCCGCGCTGCTGGGCGGCGCGCTGATCACCGAGACGGTGTTCGGGCTGAACGGGGTCGGCAAGATGGCCGCCGACTCGATCTACAAGAACGACCAGCCGGTGATCATGGCGGTGACGCTGCTGGCGGCGTTCTTCGTGGTGGTCGGGAACGTGGTGATCGACCTCGTCTACACGAGGCTGGACCCGAGAGTGAGGATCACGGCGAAATGAGCGAACTGCTTGTCGTGGAGGACCTCACCGTCACCTTCCCCACCACGCGCGGCCCGGTGGACGTGGTCAAGGGCGTGTCCTTCACGGTCGGACAGGACGAGACGGTCGGGATCGTCGGCGAATCGGGCTCCGGCAAGTCGATGACGAGCCTGGCGGTCATGGGGCTGCTGCCCAAGGGCGCCAGGACCAGCGGGAGCATCCGGCTGGACGGCACGGAGCTGCTCGGCCGCCCCGACCGGGAGCTGCGGCGGCTGCGCGGCGACCAGATGTCGATGATCTTCCAGGACCCGCTGTCGTCCCTGAACCCGTACTACACGGTCGGCCTGCAGATCGAGGAGATGTACCGCGCCCACCGCGGCGGCTCGCGCGCGGCGGCGCGGAAGGTCGCGATCGAGGCGCTCGACCAGGTGGGCCTGCCGGAACCGGAGCGGCGGGTGGACTACTACCCGCACCAGTTCTCCGGCGGGCAGCGGCAGCGCATCATGATCGCGATGGCGCTGGTGTGCTCGCCGGCGCTGCTGATCGCCGACGAGCCGACCACGGCCCTGGACGTGACCGTGCAGGCGCAGATCCTGAAGCTGCTGGCCGGACTGCGGCAGGAGCGCGGCATGGGCATGGTGTTCATCACGCACGACCTGGCCGTGATCAGCTCGATCGCGACCCGCGTGCTGGTGATGCGCCAGGGCGAGCAGGTCGAGTACGGCACGGCCGAGCAGGTCTTCGCCGAGCCGCGCCACGACTACACCCGGATGCTGCTGGAGAGCATCCCGCGCATCGACGATCCAGTAGACGGTGAGGTGAAGGCATGACGCTGCTGCGGGCCACGGACCTGACCAAGCGGTTCGTCTCGCGCGGCCCGCTGGGCGCCAAGGCCGAGTTCACGGCGGTCGACCAGGTCAGCTTCGAGGTGCGGCTCGGCGAGACGCTGGCCGTGGTCGGCGAGTCCGGCAGCGGCAAGTCGACGACCGCCCGCATGATCGCCAAGCTGATGGACCCGAGCGAGGGCACGCTGGAGTTCGACGGCGAGGACGTCACCCATGCCAAGGGGGCGGCGCTGGCCCGCTTCCGCGCCAACGTCCAGGTCGTCTTCCAGGACCCGTTCTCCTCCCTCAACCCCCGCCACACGGTGGAGCGGATCCTGATGGCGCCGCTGGACTACCAGGGCATCGCGCCCGACGGCGGCCGGCGGGCGCACGCCAAGGAGCTGATGGAGCGGGTCGGGCTGAACCCCGACCACTCGCTGCGCTACCCCGCGCAGTTCTCCGGCGGGCAGGCGCAGCGCATCGGCATCGCCCGCGCGCTGGCCGTCAACCCCAAGCTGGTGATCTGCGACGAGGCCGTCTCGGCGCTGGACGTGTCGGTGCAGGCGCAGGTGATCGAGCTGCTGCGGCGGCTGCAGCGCGAGAGCGGCTTCAGCTACGTGTTCATCGCCCACGACCTGGCCGTCGTCCGGCAGATCGCGCAGCGGGTCGCGGTGATGAGCAAGGGGAAGATCGTCGAACTGGGGGACGCCGAGCAGGTCTTCGGCGAGCCCCGGCACGATTACACGCGTACGCTGCTGGCGGCCATCCCGCGCATCAACCCGGAGTGGGACCGCCGCAGGAGGGAGAAGCTGTGATCACCGCGACCTACACGATCCCCGGGATGCGGGTACGCGACCACGTCGTGGAGGTGCCGCTCGACTGGTCGGACCCCGAGGCCACGATCAGGGTCTTCGCCAGGGAGCTCGTGGATCCCACGCGGGACGGCGACGACCTGCCGTGCCTGCTCTACCTGCAGGGCGGGCCCGGCGGCAAGGGGCCGCGTCCCGTCGGCACGGCGGGCTGGCTCGGCAGGGCGCTGGAGACGTACCGGGTGATCCTGCTCGACCAGCGGGGCACCGGCCGCAGCTCGCGGATCGACGGTCGGGTGATGAGCGCGCTCGACGCGCAGGAGGGCGCCGACTACCTGGCCCGCTTCCGCGCGGACTCGATCGTGGCCGACGCCGAGCACCTGCGTAAGACCGTCTTCGGCGGGCGGCGCTGGTCGACGCTCGGGCAGAGCTACGGCGGCTTCCTGACGATGACGTACCTGTCGCAGGCACCCGAGGGCCTGAGCGCCTGCTACGTGGCAGGCGGGCTGCCCTCCCTGGACCCCGACGCGTCGGAGGTCTACCGGCGCACCTATCCCCGGGTCGCGGCCAAGAACGCCGAGTTCTACCGCCGCTACCCGCACCACGCCGAGACGGTGTCCCGGCTGGCCGACCGGCTGGCCTACGGCGACGTGCGGCTGCCCGACGGCGACCTCCTCACCGTGCGGCGGCTGCAGTCGCTGGGGATCGACTTCGGCATGAAGCCGGGCTACGAACGCATGCACTGGCTGCTCGACGAATCCCCGGAACTGCCCGAGACATTCCTGCACCAGGTGCTGGCCCGCTCCTCCTACGCCGACAACCCGCTGTTCGCCGCGCTGCAGGAGAGCATCTACGGCTCCGGTCCCGGCGCGACCGCCTGGGCGGCGCAGCGCGAGCGCGCCAACCACCCCGCCTTCGCCGAGGACGCCCGGCCGCTGCTGTTCACCGGCGAGATGATCTATCCCTGGATGTTCGCGGAGATCCGCGCGCTGCGCCCCTTCCACGCCGCCGTCGACCTGCTCGCCGAGCGCGCCGAGTGGCCGGCGCTGTACGACCTGGACCGGCTGGCGGCCAACGAGGTGCCGGTGGCGGCGGCCGTCTACTTCGACGACATGTACGTCGACTCGGGGCTGCAGCTGGACACCGCCTCCAGGGTGGGCAACACGCAGGCCTGGGTCACCAACGAGTACGAGCACGACGGCATCGGCGAGGAACGCGTCTTCGCCCGCCTGACCGGACTGGTGCGCGACATAGGAGGAGGAATCACCAGTGAGTGACGGCAAACCCCCCAGGCTGACAGAGGTCCCCGCGTTCCTCGAGTTCATCGCCCAGGGCTGGGACGCCCCCGCCCGCACCCCCGACCTCGTGCCCGGGGCGGCCGAGGCGGCGGCCACGCACCGCGAGCGCCTGGCCTCCGCGCTGCCCGGCAGGACCGTGGTGGTGAAGGCGGGCCGGGCGCCGGTACGCAGCAACGACACCGCCTACGACTTCCGCGTGGACAGCGACTTCTACTGGCTCACCGGCTGCGCCGTGGAGAACGCCGTGGCCGTGATCGCGGACGGCGCCGCCACCGTCTACCTGCCGCCGCCCGCCCGCCCCGGCGAGCCCGGCTTCTTCGCCGACGCGGCGTACGGGGAGCTGTGGGTGGGCCCGTCCCCGTCCCTCGCCGAGTGGTCGGCGGCGCTCGGGGTCGCGGTGCGGCCGCTGTCGGAGTTCACGGACACGTCCGAACCGGTGGAGGAGCTCCCCCGGGTGCTGGCCGAACTGCGCATGATCAAGGACGAGTGGGAGATCGGCCAGCTGCGCGAATCCGTGGACCGGACGGTCGAGGGCTTCGCGGCCGTGCTGGCCGAGGTGCCGACGGCGATCGAGGGGGCGGGCGAGCGGTGGCTGCAGGGCACGTTCGACCGCTACGCCAGGGCGTACGGCAACGGCCCCGGCTACGCCACCATCGTCGGCAGCGGCCCCCACGCCCCGACCCTGCACTGGGTGCGCTGCGACGGGCCCGTCCTGCCGGACCAGCTGCTGCTGCTCGACATGGGCGTGGAGGTCCGCAGCCACTACACCGCCGACGTCACCCGCACCTTCCCCGCCTCCGGCTCCTTCTCCCCCGCCCAGCGGCAAGTGCACGACCTGGTGGAGAAGGCGCACCGGGCGGGCCTGGCGGCGGTCGGCCCCGGCCGGCGCTTCACCGACTTCCACCACGCGGCGATGGAGGTCATCGCGCGCGGGCTGGACGACTGGGGCCTGCTGCCGGTCTCGGTGGACGAGGCCCTGTCGGACGCCGGCCAGCACCACCGCCGCTACCTGATCTGCGGCATCGGCCACCACCTTGGCCTGGACGTGCACGACTGCGCCCAGTCCCGCCCGGAGGCCTACCACGGGGCCGCCATGGCGCCGGGCATGGTGCTCACCGTCGAGCCCGGCCTGTACTTCCACGCCCACGACCGCACGGTCCCGCCGGAGCTGCGCGGGGTGGGGGTGCGGATCGAGGACGACCTGCTGGTCACGCCGACCGGCGCCGAGGTCCTCTCGGACGCCCTCCCCATCGACGCCCCCGGCCTGGAACGCTGGGCCAAGGAGCGCATCGCCTGACCCACGCGGGTTCTTCCGGCACCACCCCACACGATGCCGGAAGAACCCGCCACCGGCCCACCCTCTCGCTGCCCGGGGCGGGCCACCCAACCACTCACCACCCGGCCACCGGCGCCGTCCGTTGAGCGCCCTCCAGACCCCGCGAGCCGCCCCTCCAGGCGCCGGGTCGGCGAGACGTGGTGCGGCGCTGCCCGGCGCAACGCGCGCCCGAGGAGCCGATCCGCCCGGCGTCCAGGCGCGGTGCGGGGTCAGGATGAGCCGCTGTAGCGGGCCTGGCGGGCGGCGGCCGTGAGGGCCGCCGCCCTGGCCGCCTCCGTAGGCGTGAACGGCAGCTCCGGACGCCGGACCAGCAGCGCCCGGTCCGGATTCACCGAGATCACCATCGTCGTGTTGAGCTCGGCCCCCTCGTCCACCGTGTCACCCGGCCGCCGCCACTCCACCTCCGGCACCCGCAGCAGCTCCGCCATCGCCTCGGGCAGCCGGTCCGGGTCCGCGCTCACCCGCTGAGCCAGCACCAGCGCCTGAACGCCGGGATCGGTGAGGTCCTTGACCTGCGCGCGCACGATCACGACGTCATGCCCGCCCGCCTCGCTCAGCGCCCCGGCCAGCGCCTCCAGCGCCAGCCCCGGCGGCGCCTCGATGACGAACTCGTCCAGCGCGTCACACCCCGCGGGCGTGATCGCGCTGCTCCCGGTCGGCGCGATGTGCAGCGCCAGGATGTTGCAGCCCAGCCGCCCGAACGCCCCCGCCACCGCGGCGAGCCGCCCCGGCCGCTCCACCACCCGCATGCGGATGCGCCACAGCACCATGGCCGCCCCCGCGCCCTCCTCCACGGGCAGCGCGGGGACCTTGCGTACGGGGCGGCGGCCCATCCGCTTGTGGACCGCCGCCCCCACGATCAACGCCGCCCCCAGCCCGACCATCACCACCGGACCCGGTTCGCGGTGGCCGAGCAGGGTCGCGAGCAGGTGCGCCAGGCCGACCGCGAGGAACAGCGCGGCCAGCTCGACGATCTCTCGCCGCCAGGAGCGTCGATTGCCGTTCATCACCTTGGGTGCATCGCTCATGCACCTCAGTGTGTGCGGGGCGTGTTTCGTGATCACGAACGGCGCGGTTGCGGCGGCATTAAACCGCCCTAACCGCATGGCCCGTTCATGACAGGTGGCTTACACCCGCTCGACCTCCAAGACCAGCGCCGACTCGGCCCGCAGCGCGGGAGCGGGCAGCCCCAGCTCGCCCAGGACCGCGCCGCTCAGCCGTACCGGGCCCGAGGTCCACTCCGGCAGCCCGGCCGCGCGGGGCTTGGGGCCCGCGACCCGCACCTCGTACGTCGCCGCAGGGTCGAGCCCGGGCAGCCGCAGCGGCGCGGGCCCGATCGCGACCCTGGAAGTGAGCTGGACGAACGCGAACACCCCGCGCTCCGGCAGCACCACCCCGTGCAGCAGCGCCGACGGGTCCGGGTGGTCGGCCCGCACCACCCGCCCAGCGTGCAGCGTCGGCCGCAGCCGCTTGTGCAGGGCGATCCACTCGGCCAGCTCCTCCAGCTCCGCCTGGCTCGCCGAGGTCAGGTCCCACTCCACGCCCATGTGCCCGAACAGCGCCGTCGCGGCGCGGAAGGCCAGCGGCAGCGAGCGCCCCGTGATGTGGTCCTGCGGGGCGCCGACGTGGCTGCCCATCCGCTCCGGCGGCACGAGCAGCCCGGTCCAGCGCTGGATCGCCTGCCGGTCGAGCGCGTCGTTGCTGTCGGAGGTCCACACCCGGTCGGTGCGCGCCAGGACGCCGTAGTCGATGCGGGCGCCGCCCGACGAGCACGACTCGATCTCCAGCTTGGGGTGGCGGGCCCGCAGCTCGTCCAGCAGCCGGTAGGCGGCCAGCGTCTGGGCGTGCACCCCGGGCACCCCGTCGTGCACCGGCTCGGCGATGTCGCGGTTGTGGTCCCACTTGATGTAGTCGAGCTCGTACTCGCTCACCAGGCTGTCCAGGCGCTCCAGCAGATAGTCGTACGCCTCGGGCCTGGCCAGGTCGAGCACCTGCTGGTTGCGATACGCCGGCGGCATGCGGTCGGCCTGGCCGAGGACCCAGTCGGGGTGCGCGCGCAGCAGGTCGGAGTCCGGGTTGACCATCTCCGGCTCGAACCACAGCCCGAACTGCAGGCCGAGCTTGCGCACGTGCTCGGCGAGGGGGTTGAGGCCGTTCGGCCACACGCCCTCGTCGACGTACCAGTCGCCGAGCCCGGCCCGGTCGTCGCGGCGGTGGCGGAACCAGCCGTCGTCGAGCACGAACCGCTCGATCCCCGCCGCCGCGGCCTTGTCGGCCAGCTCCAGCAGCCGGTCGAGGCCGTGGTCGAAGTAGGTGGCCTCCCAGTTGTTCAGCGTGACCGGGCGGACCCCCAGGGGGCCGGCGGCGCGCAGGTGGTCGTGCAGCCGGGCGCTCGCCTCGTCCAGCCCGCCGCCCGACCAGGTGAAGTACACCAGCGGGGTGCGGTAGCTCTCCCCCTCGGCCAGCACGATCTCGCCGGGCTCCAGCAGCTCGCCCGCCGCCACCAGCGCCGGGCCCTCCGCCAGCCGCTCGGCGTAGTGGACGTGGTTGCCGCTCCAGCCCGCGTGCACCCCCCACACCTCGCCGCCCCGGAACCCGAACCCCGCGGTCCCGGCCACCAGCAGGCCCGTGCCGTCGTGCCCGGTCCGGCCGCGCCGGTTCTCCCGCGACCACACGCCGTACCCGAACTCCCTGCGCTGCGGCACCTTCTCCAGCGCCCAGCGCCCGGTGAAGTCCAGCAACTCGCCGGCGCGCGCCGGCACCGGCAGCGCGCAGACCAGCCCCTCCAGCCGGTACGGGGCCGCGGCGGTGTTCGTGAGCGTGTGCCGCATCGTCACCAGGCCGCCGGCGTCCATGGCCAGCTCGCTGACCAGCTCAAGGCCGGCGCGGGCGTCGGAGGCCGCGACGGTGACCGTGCCGCCCCGGCCGGGCGTCGCGTCCGCGTCGAAACGGTCCAGCGTCCAGCGCACCGGCCAGTGTTCGCCGTCCCGGCCGCCCGACAGGCCCGGCCTGCCGTACCAGCTGTCTCCATGTGCGGGCAGCAGCGGCGGCGCGGCGGTGAGGGAGGCAAATGCGGGCGTCAGGTCGGCGCCGGTCGCGGACCCGAGGTCGGCGCCGAAGTGGCGCACGCGGGGCAGCCCGGGTCCCGCGGCGTCCAGGACCAGGGCGGCCCCCGCGGCGGAGAGGATGAGGGGTGACAAGTCAGGCTCCTCGTTCAGCTCAGCGTTACGACGCGAACCTACACGAACAGGACACTTGGCTCGATCATGGGGCGGCCCCTCCGGGGCGGGAGCCGGAGGGGCCGCGTGGGAGGCGGGCGTCAGACGGAGATCCGTCCGGCGCCGGCGCCCGCGGTGACGACGGACTTGACGTTGGAGGCGGTGTCGAGCGAGTAGGGGTAGGGGATCGAGCCGACGCTGCCGCCGCTCTGGCCGCTGCCGGAGTTGACGAAGTGGTTGTTGCGCGCGACCAGCGTGCCGGGGCCGGAGTCACCCTCGCCCAGGTGGAACGGGTCCTCGGTGTTCTCGAAGTAGTTGCCCTCGACCAGCACGCCCGCGCCCTCGGTCGAGGCCACGCCGTAGCTGCCGACGCTGCCGTAGTAGTTGTTGTAGACGTGCACCGGGTTGCCGAAGCGCACGCGCGGGTGGCGCTGGTTGGTGCCGTCGAACCAGTTGTGGTGGTACGTCACGCGCAGGTGACCGCGGTCCTCGCCGCCGTTGTCGTCGCTGTGGCCCAGCAGCATGGTCTTGTCGTGGTTGGAGAACTTGTTCCACGAGACGGTGACGTAGTCGCTGGCCCGCTTGATGTCGATGGCGCCGTCGTTGCCGTGGCTCAACGAGTTGTGGTCGAGCCACACCCGGGTCGAGTACTGGACGTTGATGGCGTCGTCGCCCCAGTCGCGGAAGGTGAGGTTGCGGACGATCACGTTCGAGGCCTGGGAGATGTTGAACCCGCAGCCCACGATCGTCGCGCCCGAGTTGCCGAGCACGGTCTTGTTGGAGGCCACCTTCAGCATGCCCGAGCAGGAGATCGTGCCCGACACCCGGATCACCGAGGCGCCGCTCGCCGACAGCGCGCTGGTCAGGGAGGAGGCGCTGTTGACGGTGACCGGCGAGGCGTTGCCGCCGCCCGTCGTGCCGCCGCCCTGCGTGGCCCAGCCGACCAGCCCGTTGGCGTTGCCCGGGGGCGTGGTCGGCGGCGGGTCGGTGGGCGGGCTGGTCGGGTTGCTGCCGGCGGGGACGAGCCGCCACTGCTTGGTGGCCACGGAGTCGCAGGAGTTCTGCTGCACCAGGGCGCCGGAGGCGGTGGAGTTGTCCTTGGTGTTGAGGCACTTGCCGCCGTTGGCGTTGACGATCCTGACGGTGGCTCCCGACTCGGGCAGCGACCACGTCTGCGACGAGGCGCCGGAGCAGCTCTCCTGCTGCACGGCCTTGCCCGCGGAGGTGCTGGCGTCCTGCACGCCCGCGCACTTGCCGCTGTGGGCGGCCTTGAGGGTGTAGCCGCTGCCGCTTGCGGCCAGGTTCCAGGTCTGAGCGGCGCCGCCGCAGCCGCTCTGAGTGAGCTGGACCCCGTCGGACGTGCTGGATCCCGGCACGGTGAGGCACAGGCCGCTGCCGTTGTTCACCACCGTGTACGCCCCCGGCGCGGGGGCGGCGGCGGCCGCGGAGGCCACCGCGACCACTGCCGTGCCCGTCAGGGCGATGACGCCCGCGATGACCGCCGCTGTTCTGCCGTTGGTTCTCTGTCGCACGATTCAGCTCCTTGCCGGCCCGGCAGGCCGCTCGCGGCCTGCAACGTGTCCCCCCAGCGAGAATCCGTTCACATATGTGGCTGCCATACGTGTGACCGAACACGCCACAACATAGGTAAGCGCTTTCCCGCTGTCAATCGGCGCTGAAACTTTCACCTAATGGGTGCTGACCTGCGAATATGCGCCGAGCCGGGCGTGCCCGGCGCAACCGGTCGTCAGGCTGGCTCGGGCGTGCCGCCGAGCACGATACGCAGGTCCTCCTGCGTGGGCGGCTTCGTCCAGGTGAGCCCCGGCCCACCGGTGGCGATCAGACGTGGCATGACCTCGCGCAGCAACTCCCCGGCGGTGGCCTCGGGCCGCTCCTCCCGGGCCTCCCGGTACAGCTCGAGCACCCTGGCCAGGTCCAGCATCATCGTGTTGGTCTCACGCACGGTGACCTGCAACGCTCCAATGGCGGGGTCGGCCGACCAGGGGCACTCGCCGGACACGGCCTCGCGCGCCGCCTCGGCGAAGGCGGCCCGGTCCATGCCGTCCACCTCGCCCTCCAGCCAGTCCTCGCGCAGGTGCAGCACCCCCGGCCGCTCCACCGCCCCGAGGTGCGCGATCAGGGCCACGACCGTGCCCTGCGGATCGTGCAGCGCGGCGTCCCTCCTGGCCGCGAAGGCGTCGGCGAGCAGGTGCAACGAGATCAGCCGGGGCGGCTCGTACGTCGTCAGCACCCCCCGCCTGCCGCCCACCCGCAGCGGGTAGGCCCGCAGGCCCTCCATGAACGCGGGCTCGGCCTCCGCCGGGATCCCGAGGTCCATGTCCGCCTCGAACGTGTTGCCGGTGTCGCCGGCGACGCGGCCGACCGGGTCACGGCGGAACCACCAGACCATCGCCCCCACGACAATGGCGGCCAGCACTGCGACTGCGATCCACACGATGTTCTTTGCTTTCCCCTCGTACCTGACAGCGGTAGCAGCGTAGTGTGATCTGACCGCACGAATGCACAAATTTCTGCAAATATGTCAGCCGCACCCGCGGGATCGTGTATACCCCGGTGGCTGACAGAATTGGAAAGGTGACAGATGGCATCCTGACACCGGACCAGATCCTCGCCGCGGCCCAGGACGTCCTGCGCCGATACGGTCCGGCCAAGGCCACGGTCGTCGACGTCGCCCGGGCGCTCGGCGTCAGCCACGGCAGCGTCTACCGGCACTTCCCCAGCAAGACGGCCCTGCGCGAGGCCGTCACCCAGCGCTGGCTCGACGAGGCGCACGCCGAGCTGGCCACCGTGCCGGCCTCCGACGCCCCGGCAGGCGTGCGGCTGCGCGAATGGCTGGGCGCGCTGTTCCGCTCCAAGCGCAGGCGGGCGCTCGACGACCCCGAGCTGTTCGCCACGTACGTGGCGCTGGTGAACGAGTCCAGCCAGGTCGTCGAGCGGCACGTCGCCGATCTGGTCGGCCAGGTCAGGCGGATCGTGGACGCCGGGGTCGCGCGGGGCGAGTTCGCCGCCCCCGACCCCGCCGCCACGGCCCGAGCCGTCTTCCACGCCGCGGTACGCTTCCACAACCCGGCGCACGCCGCCGAATGGAGCCGGCCGGGCATCGAGGATGACTTCACCGCTTTGTGCGATCTCATCCTTCTCGGGCTGGAAGTCCGCTAATGGTGTGATGTTTTTACATCTGGTAACCGGAATTGTTATCCTGGCGGATTAGTACTGTCCCCTGCATCACCGTTCAGCTCTGAACAGACATGTACACTCGGTGGCGAACACTGTCGCTCAGTGACGCCATCATGGCATCAGGTGCCCAACGCAAGGGCTGGCCCGCGCAACCGGCAGGAGGTTCCCGGCCCTGACAGAGCGCGGAGCCGATTCATGGAGCCACTCCACCTGACCACCACCCGCCGCAACGGAACCCTGACCGTCAGCGTGTCCGGCGAGCTCGACATCGCCACCACGGAGCTCCTGCGCGCCCACCTGCTCGACCTGCTGCAGGAGGCGGGGCGCGCCCCGCACAAACAGGTCGCGCTGGTCGTCGAGGTGAGCCGGCTGGCCTTCATCGACGCCGCCGGGCTCGGCGTCCTCGTCTGCGCCCACAACCAGGCGCGGGCCCAGCGGACGCCGCTGCGCCTCACGGGCGTCCCGCCCGCCCTGCGGCGGCTGCTGCGCCTCACCGGCCTGGAGGGGCGCCTCACCTGAACACCCGCCACCTGTAGGTTGGCAGGCGTGATTCAGGTTCCCGATCAGATACCCCTGAAGCTGGAGGACGGGTTCGAACGCGTCAGGCGGGAGCTCGACCTGCCGGACGACTTCCCCCGCGCCGTGCTCGACGAGGCCGCGTGGGTGGCGCGGGTGCCGCGGCTCGACGCCGAGGACCTGTCCGACGTGCCGTTCGTCACCATCGACCCGCCCGGCTCGATGGACCTCGACCAGGCCGTGCACCTGGAGCGGCTGCGCGCCGGCTACCGGGTCTGGTACGCCATCGCCGACGTCGGCGCGTTCGTCCGGCCGGGCGGCCTCATCGACGCCGAGGCCCGCGCCAGGGGCGAGACCGTCTACCTGCCCGCGGGCAAGGTGCCGCTGCACCCCAAGGTCCTGTCGGAGGACGCGGCCAGCCTGCTGCCCGGCGCGCTGCGGCCGGCCGCGGTCTGGCGCATCGACCTCGACGCCGACGGCCGCACGGTCGGCGCCGACGTGCAGCGCGCGCTCGTCCGCAGCCGCGAGCGCCTCGACTACACCTACGTGCAGGCCGCCGTCGACACCGGCACCGCCGACGGCGTCCTGGGGCTGCTGGCCGAGATCGGCCGCCTGCGGCTGGCCCTCGAACGCGAGCGCGGCGGCGTCACCCTGCCCACCCCCGAGCAGGAGGTGGTCGCCGACGGCGACGGCGCCTACCGGCTGGAGTTCCGGATGCCGCTGCCCGCCGAGGCCTGGAACGCGCAGATCTCCCTGCTGACCGGCATGGCCGCGGCCTCGATGATGCTCGACGCCGAGATCGGCATCCTGCGCGTGCTGCCCCGGCCGCACGCCGACGACCTGGCCAAGGTCCGCCGGGTGGCCCAGGCGCTGGAGGTGCCCTGGCCCGACGGGGCCGCCTACGGGGCCGTGGTGCACGACCTGGACCCCAAGAACCCGCAGCAGGCGGCGTTCCTGCACGAGTCGAAGGTGCTGCTGCGCGGCGCGGGCTACGTGGCCTTCGACGGCGCGCCTCCCAAGCTGGCCGAGCACGCGGCGGTGGCGGCGCCGTACGCGCACGTCACGGCGCCCCTGCGGCGCCTGGTCGACCGGTACGCGACCGAGGTGTGCCTGGCGGTCGCGGCGGGCGTGCCGGTGCCGTTCGACATCCGGGCGGGCCTGGCGGCCCTGCCCGCCGTCATGAGCTCCACCGGGCGGCGCGCCGGGGCGGTGGAGCGGGCGTGCGTGGACCTGGTGGAGGCGTTCCTGCTGCGGGAGCGGATCGGGCAGGCGTTCGACGCGGTGGTGATCGACGTGGACGAGCGCCGCGGCGGCGGGCAGGTGCAGCTCGTCGACCCGGCCGTGATCGCCCGCTGCGACGGCCCGCTCCCCCTCGGCGAGCAGGTCACGGTACGCCTGACGCAGGCCGACCCGGCCACCCGCGAGGTCCGCTTCACCCTGGCGACGTGACCCTCAGGCGACCTGAACCCCGGGCGACCCGGAGCGAGGGCGACCTGAACCCAGGGCGACCTGGTGCCAGGGCGACCTGGTGCCAGGGCGACCTGCGGGACCGCGCACGGCCTGCTCCGCGCGCGGCCCCGCGGTGGGCGTCACTTCTTCAGCACGCTCCACCCCGCGCCCACACCCATGAGGTGGAGCGCGACGCAGAGCAGCCCGGCGGTGCCGAGCGTGGCGACCGTGACTACGCTGCCGACCGCGAGGCCGGCGATCTCGAAGACGAGGGCGAGCACGAACAGCAGGGCGGCGACAAGGGCGAACATGTGGTGGCTACCTCCGAACGGGGGCCGGCCGGACTACCGAGGGGCGGGCCTCGGCGAGTGCGTCCGAGGATGTCTCTGACATGGGGATTTCCAACACGATCCGCTGAAAAACTGCCCCGAAGGTGACGTTCCGTGAACGAATGACGACACCGCTTTGACCGGCCGGTCAGTCTCCCGTTCTGGGACTCAGGCCCCTTTCACCCGCATCCCGTCGCAGATCACGTCCGCCATCCGTACCGCCGCCCCTCTGGCCCGCGCCCTGCGCTCGGCCACCAGGCACCCGCGCAGCAGATCCAGCACGTCCTCCCCCGCCAGATCCCCGCGCGCCGCCCCGGCCCGCTGCGCCCTGACCAGTAATCGGGCGACGGCCCTGCCGAGATCGTCCTGCAGCGAGACTTTCATCCCGGCTCCGCTGTCCAGCATGTCGCACAGCGCCTGGTTGCCCGAGGCCTGCTCGACCACCTTGGCGAACCAGGCGAAGAACGCCTTCCCGGGGTCCTCCGCCGTGGCCAGCGCGCGGGCGTCGGCCACGAACCGCTCGATCCGCCCCAGCAGCACCGCCTCGAACAGCGCCTCCTTGGTCGGGAAGTGCCGGTAGACGGTGCCCACCCCGAACCCGGCCCGCCGCGCGATCTCGTCGAAGGAGATCGTCAGGCCGTCACTGGCCAGGGCCTCCTGCGCGATCTGCAGCACCCGCTCCCGATTACGCCGGGCGTCGGCCCGCAGCGGCCGGGCGGAGCTGTGGTCGTCGCCCATGAACGAACCTGCCTTCAACAACCGGAGGGATCTCTCCGATTCTATCGACCACCCCTCTGCCTCCGCACCCCTCCCGATCACTCTCCCACCCGCCCGCCGACGTCAGTGCCAGGCGCGTCGGCCCGCCGGCGCCCCCAACGCCACCCGCCCGGCGAGCGACCCCCTTCCCTGGCCGTCGGCCGTGGAGTGTGCCACCGTCCGCCCGCTCCAAGAGCCGACGCCTCCAGCACCGGACAACAGAGCACCCGCCCCCGAAAGGGCGGGTGCTCGCGAGCGGGGCGGTCAGGGGGGTGAGGTCCGGTGGTCGGTCAGGGAGGGGCGGTCCGGGCTCAGCGGGCGCGGGTTTGCGTGGGCGAAACGCTTGAGGCGGATGCGCTCCTGCCTGGGCACGGGCGACAGCTCCACGATGCGCGCCCCCTCCGGCACGAACCGCAGGTCGTGCGTGATGAGGAGCGTCGTCCGCCCGGCCATGAGCCGCAGGAGCGGCTTCATCACCTGCGCGGCCGTGGCCTCGTCCAGCCCCGTCATGGGCTCGTCGAGCACCAGCACCGGCGCGTCCCGCAGGATGGCCCTGGCGATGGCGATCCGCTGCCGCTGACCGCCGGACAGGAGCCGCCCCCGCTGCCCCACCGGCGTGTCGTAGCCCTGCGGCAGCAGTTCGGCGAACTCGTGCACCCCCGCCGCCTCCGCCGCCTTGACGATCTCCTCCGGCGAGGCGTCCGGGCGGCCGTAGGCGATGTTGTCGCGTACGGACGCCGAGAACAGCAGGGTCTCCTGGTGCAGGATCGTGATGTTCTCGCGCAGCGACTGCCGCGTCAGGCGCCGGATGTCGGTCCCGTCCAGCAGGATGCGACCCGCTTCCGGGTCGTAGAACCGCAGCATCAGCTTGGCCAGCGTGGACTTGCCCACCCCGCTGGGCCCGGTCAGGACGACGACCTTGCCGGGCGAGGCGGTGAACGTCACGTCCCGCAGCACCTGCCGCCCCCGCCTCGGGTAGGTGAAGGTGACCCGGTCGAACTCGACCAGGCCCCGGCTCCTCCCGGCGGGCACGGCGTCCTGAGCGTCGGTGACGGCGGGCCTGACCTTCAGGATCTCGATGACCCGGTCGGACCCGGCCGCGGCCTCCGACACCGTCAGGGCCAGCTCTCCCAGCGCCTGGACCGCCGGATACAGCAGTGCCAGGTACGCGGCGAAGGCCAGCAGGCCGCCCAGGGTCAACCGGCCCGCGGCGATCTCCCACGCGCCGAAGCCGAGGACGACGATCAGGCAGACGGTCTCGATGACCTGGACGGTGGGCCCGTACAGGCCGGACAGCCAGGCCTGCGCCATGTTGGCGCGCAGCCACATGCCGCCCTCGCGGTGCAGGCGGCCCGACTCGGCCTCCTGCCGGTTGTAGGCCTGCACGAGCGGCTGGTTGGCCAGCCCCTCCTCAAGGACGCTGTTCATGGCGCCGTTGCTGTAGCGCTCCCGGGCCGCGGCCGTTCTGAATTTGCCCGCGAACGCCTTCGACACCAACAGGAACAGCGGGATCAGCGCCATCGTGACGAGGGCGAGGTCCCAGCGGATGAAGAAGGCCGCCCCGGCGAAGAACACCACGCTGGCCGCCGTGGTGAGCGCCTTGACCAGCCCGGACCCCACGAGTTCCTCGATGGCCTCGATGTCGTCGGTCAGCCGTGCCATCAGGTCGCCGAGGCGCCGGTTCTCCGAGAAGTCCGGCGCGAGCGTCTGCAGGTGCGCGTAGACGCGGTCGCGCAGGGCCAGCAGGAACCGTTCGGCGCCCAGCGCGGTGGCGTACGTCGCCGCGAAGGACGTCAGCCCGGCGATCGCGGCGAGTCCGAGCCAGGTGAGCGCCGGAACCCAGAACTCGCCCAACTGCCGGGTGGTCAGCACCTCGTCGGTGATGTGGCCGAACAGGCGGATCGCGGCGACCTCGCAGAGCGCGGCCACGACGGCGAACACGACGCCGGCCGCGAATAGGCGGCGCAACCCGCGGGTGTCCGGCCAGAACTCGCGAAAAGTACGGCGAATGGAAATCGCCGGAGCGAGTTCGCGGCCGGAGACAGTCAATGAGAGCCGGCGGCCAGGCCACCGGCTCTCACGGGAGCGGTTTACCACCCCCACCACCAGCGCCGGGAGCGGCAGCGCCAACCGCGCCACCCGCAACGCCAGCGCCTACGGCGACGGCAGCAACCCTGCTGGAAGTCCATCCTGGTGAGCTGAGGACCAGCCATGATTCCTCCCCCGTTTGCTGACTTGCACAAATCGCACGTTAGCACCCGAAATGCGACAAAGCACGAGATATCGCCTATTTAAAAGGAACTTGACCAGCGAAACCGCCCGACAAAGGCCGTTGCCTGCGGCCGTTAAATCGAGCGTAAATAAAAAGAACCGCTGATTCGGGTAACGGTAATCCCAAAGGATGCTGCTCAGAACTGGTTCCAAGGTGTAGGTCACCCGATACTTTGGTCCGATGGATCGGACGTCTGCGCCCGGGATCATGGGCGCATGGCATTCCTCGGCGTCATCCTCATGATCCAGGGCTTCGGCGGCCTCATCGCCGACCACTTCTTCGGCAAGAACTTCGGCCTGCTGCACCTGGTGCTCGACGGCACCGCCCTGACCGTCGTGAGCGGCGTGGTGGGCGTCGCGGGGCTGCTCCTGACGATCGGCGCGATCAGCAAGGACTCCTGAGACCCGCCCTCGGGGAGAGGGCGGGTCGGACCTTTCCGGAAGGTCAGGTGAGCGAGGAGTAGGCCACCACGCCGCGCCGCATCGCGTCGACCGCCTTGCCGGCCGTCTGCTTGATCTTGCTGCCGGGCGGCGCCGCGTTGCCCAGCTGACCGAGCAGGTCCATCAGCTGCTTGACCCACCGTACGAAGTCACCGGCCGCCAGCTCGTTGCCGTTGACCCCGTCCCGGAGGACGGCGTCCAGGCTGTGCCCCTTCGTCCACCGGAACGCCGCCCACGCGAACGCCAGATCCGGCTCCCTGATCGTGGACAGCCCATGGTCGGACTCGATGCCCTCCAGCTCCCCCCACAGCCGGATCATCGACGTCAGCGCCTCCTGCGTCCGCCCGGCGGGCACCTTCGGACGGCGCGCGTCATCGGAGGCCCGCGCCTCGAACACCAGCGCCGACACGCACGCCGCCAGCTCCGCCGGGTCGAGCTCCTCCCACAGCCCCTTGCGCAGCGACTCGGCGGTCAGCAGGTCGAGCTCGGTGTAGATGCGGCCCAGCCGGCGGCCCTCGTCGGTGACGGCCTCGCCCTCGAGGTAGCCGAGCTGCTCCAGCACCGAGCAGATGCGGTCGAACGTGCGCGAGATGACGTGCGAGCGCCCCTCGACCCGGCGGCGCAGCCCCTCGGTCTCGCGCAGCAGCTTGTAGTAGCGCTCGGCCCAGCGGGCGTGGTCCTCACGCTCGTCGCAGCCGTGGCACGGGTGCTGGCGAATGAGCCGGCGCAGCTCGTTGACCTCGTCGTCCTCCACCGTGTGGTCGCGCGCCCTGGCCGGCTTGCCCAGGTCGCGGTCGCCGAGCTTGGCCAGCAGCGTGGAGACGAGGTTGGCGCGCTCCTTGGGCGAGCGGCCGTTGAAGTTCTTCGGGATGCGCAGCTTCTCCAGCGGTTCGACCGGGACGGGGAAGTCCGCCGGGTCGAGCTTCTTGACCTGCTTGCCGATCGTCAGCACCAGCGGGCTCGGCCCCTGACCGCGCGGGTTGCGGCCGGGATCGAGCACGATCGCCAGCCCCGCCCGGCGCCCGCCCGGCACCCGGATGACGTCACCCGGCTGCAACGCCTCCAGCGACCGCACGGCGGCCGCACGGCGCGCCGCGCCACGCTGCCTGGCCAGCTCGGCCTCACGATCGGAGAGCCTGCGGCGTAGCGCCGCGTATTCGGGGAAGTCTCCCAGGTGACACGTCATGGCCTCCTGGTAGCCCTCCAGCGCCTCCTCGTGCTTGCGCAGCTGCTTGGCCAGCCCGACCACCGCCCGGTCGGCCTGGAACTGCGCGAACGACTCCTCCAGCAGCGTCCTGGCCCGCTCCCGGCCGAACTGCCCGACGAGGTTGACCGCCATGTTGTACGACGGCTGGAAGCTCGACCGCAGCGGATACGTACGCGTGCCGGCCAGCCCCGCCACCGACAGCGGATCCATGCCCTGCTGCCACAGCACCACCGCATGGCCCTCGACGTCGATGCCGCGCCGCCCCGCCCGCCCGGTCAGCTGGGTGTACTCGCCCGGCGTGAGGTCGGCGTGGGTCTCCCCGTTCCACTTGTCGAGCTTCTCGATCACCACGCTGCGGGCCGGCATGTTGATGCCCAGGGCCAGCGTCTCCGTCGCGAACACGGCCTTGACCAGCCCGCGCGTGAACAGCTCCTCCACGACCTCCTTGAAGGCCGGCAGCATGCCCGCGTGGTGCGAGGCCAGCCCGCGCTCCAGGCAGTCACGCCACTCCAGGTAGCCCAGGACGGCCAGATCCTCGTCCGGGAGGTGCGCGGTGCGCTCGTCGACGAGCTGCCTGATCTCGTGCCGCTCGCGGTCGGTCGTGAGCCGGATCCCGGCGTACAGGCACTGCTGGACGGCGGCGTCGCACCCGGCGCGGGAGAAGATGAACGTGATCGCCGGCAGCAGCCCCTCGGCGTCGAGCTTCTCGATCACTTGCACCCGGTCCGGCGGGCGCGAACGCTGCGGCCTGCCGTAGCCGCGCCTGCCCCGCCCGGCCGTCAGCCGCTCGGCGTCACGCGTCACCCGCATCAGCGTGGGGTTGACGCGCAGGGTCAGGTCGTCGTTCACGAACATGTCGTAGAGCCGGTTGCCGACCATCATGTGCTGCCACAGCGGCACCGGACGGTGCTCGTCCACGATCACCGTGGTGTCGCCGCGCACCTCGCCCAGCCACTCGCCGAACTCCTCGGCGTTGCTCACCGTCGCCGACAGCGCCACCAGCCGCACCGACTCCGGCAGGTGGATGATCACCTCTTCCCACACCGCGCCGCGGAAGCGGTCGGCGAGGTAGTGGACCTCGTCCATGACCACGAACCCGAGCCCCGCCAGGGTCGCCGACCCGGCGTAGAGCATGTTGCGCAGCACCTCTGTGGTCATGACGACGATGGGGGCCTCGCCGTTGACGCTGTTGTCACCGGTCAGCAGGCCGACCTTGTGGGTGCCGTAGCGCTTGACCAGGTCGTTGTACTTCTGGTTGGACAGCGCCTTGATGGGGGTGGTGTAGAAGCATTTCTGGCCCTGCTCCAAGGCCAGGTGGACGGCGAACTCGCCCACCACCGTCTTGCCCGACCCCGTGGGCGCCGCCACCAGCACGCCGTCTCCGGCCTCCAGGGCGCGGCAGGCGTCTAGCTGGAAGTCGTCCAGCTCGAAGTCGTAGAGACCTCGGAACGATCTCACCGCGGCCCCGTCGTCCCCATGTCTCTGACGGAAGGCCGCATAGCGTTCCGCTGGCGTTGTCATACCCTCCAGCCTACCGAAATCGCCTTTCTGGTCGGTCCCTCAGTGCTCCGGCCGGTTCTCTCCCGGGTCGCCGTCCCTCTCGACGGGGCTCGGCCCTGGAGCGGCCGAGCGGGCGCCTTTACATTGTAGATTTCAAACGATGACCCGTAACGCCCCGGGGCGCACCTCGCAGTGGACCGGCGCCGGGCCCACGCGTTCACCGTCGGCGTAGGCGAGGACGTCCGTGTCGCCCGGCATGGCCTCCAGCCGCACGCTGCGCACCCGCCGCACCGACACCGCCGGATGCCCGACGTGCGTCCCCCGGTAGACGCTCGGGAAGACCCGCAGGAACTCGGCCTTGGACACCGCGCCCAGCATCATCACGTCCAGCAGCCCGTCGTCGGGCCGCGCGTCGGGGCACACCCGCATGCCCGCCCCGTACGAGTGCGTGTTGGCCACCGCCACCAGCATGGCCTCGCGTTCGATCACTTCAGCGTCGTCGAGGGTCACCCGGAACGGGATCGGCCGGAACGAACGCAGCTCCTCCACCGTCGCCACCACGTACCGGGCCATCCCCGGCGGCCACGTCTTCCGGTTGGCCCGCTCGTTGACCCGCGAGTCGAACCCGCAGCACATCACCCCCGCGAACAGCTCGTCCGCCCGCCCGGCCCGGATCCGGGCGACGTCCACCAGGCGCGACTTCATGCGCAGCACGGCGCGGGCCGCCGCGATGGGGTCGCCGCACGGCACGCCGAGCGCGGCCGCGATGTCGTTGCCGGTGCCGGCGGGAATGATGCCGAGCGGCACGTCGGTGCCGGCCACGGCCTGCACGGCCAGGTGCACCAGCCCGTCGCCGCCGAAGGCCACGAGCGCGTCGGGGCGCTCGGCCACGGCGGTGCAGGCGCGCGCGAGGGCGTCGGCGGCGTCGTCGCCGACGATCACCGACAGCTCGGCCCCGCCGGCGCGCAGCCGGCGCGCCACGGGCTCGAGCAGGCGCAGCGTACGGCCGCCGCGGGCGGCGGGGTTGACGAGCAGGGCGAGTTGAGGGGACACGCCCGGAACTTATCGCCTATCGCGCCGTACCGGAATCCTCACCGGGACGCTCGTCGTCGAGCGGAGCGGAGTCCTCCAGCAGCGGGGAGGCCTCGTCGTCGGACAGGTGGGAGAAGTCCTCGGTGGCGGGCCTGCGCTTCTCGCGCATGAACATGAAGAGCTCGGCCAGGAAGTAGAGCACGATCATCGGCATGGCCAGCGCCATCATGGTCAGCGGGTCGCCGCCCGGAGTGATGACCGCGCCGAAGACGAACATGGAGAAGATCACCCAGCGGCGGTACTTCTTCACCGTGGCGTGCGGCAGCACACCGATGACGTTGAGGAACACCAGCAGCAGGGGCAGCTCGAACGAGATGCCGAAGATCACCAGCATGATCAGCACGTAGCTGACGTACTCGTCGATCTGGATGATGGCCACGGTGTCGCTCGGCGCGAACCCGAGCAGGATGGCCAGGCTGGTGTCCATGATCACGTACGCCAGGATGGCGCCGATCAGGAACAGCGGGATCGCCAGCCCGAGGAAGGCGATCGAGTAGCGCTTCTCGTTGCGGTAGAGGGCGGGGGTGACGAAGGCCCAGACCTGGTAGAGCCAGACGGGCGAGGACACGACGACGCCCACCATCGCCGAGACCTTCAACGTCAGGAAGAACGACTGGAAGATGCCGCCGTAGGTCAGCGTGCACTCGCCGACACGCAGCTGCTGGGCCTGCGGCGTCTCGCAGAAGGGCTCCTTGATGAACGCCCAGACCGGATCGAAGAAGATCCAGCCGATGATGATGCCCACGACGACGGCGACGGCCGCGATGAGCAACCTGTTGCGCAACTCGCGCAGGTGCTCCATGAGGGGCATGCGGCCCTCGGGGTCGGCTGCGGGCTGACTCGACCGTTTGAGCAGCGCCATCTAACAGTCCAGGTGAGAAGAAGGGATGGGATCAGACGCGCTTGTCCGCCTGGGAGGCGGCGCTGGCGCGCAGCCGGGCGGCCTGCTCCTCGAGCTGCCTGGCCTGCTCCTCCGCCGACAGCGGGGTGGCCTGGATCTGCGGGGGCTGCGCCGGCTGGGGCTGCGGCTGAGCCGGGGCCTGCGCCTGAGCCTGCACCGTGTGGGTGTCGTCGTCGTCCTCACGGAGCTTGGCCGTCTCGGACTTGAAGATGCGCAGAGACCTGCCGACGCCGCGGGCCATCTCGGGCAGCTTCTTCGCACCGAACAGCAGGACGAGCACCAGCGCGATGATCAGAAGTTCGGGGACTCCGAGTTGCGACATGAAACGCCCTTTTCTAGCGAGTGCCTGTTTCAGCCACGATCGTACGCTGCCTGGGGCGTGGTCTCACCCCCCTGGCCCGCCAATCTGGCCCGCCTCGGCTCCAGCTGGGCCGTCGCCTCGGCGATTTCCCTCTTCAGGGTACGTGCCGCCACGACGACGCGGGCACCCGCGAACCCGACCACGCCGAAGCCCGCCACGCACAGCCCGCCCGCCACGTAGATCCACGTCATGACTGGTGAGCGTACAGGGCCAGGGCCCGCTCGGCCTCCTGGCGGACGGTCTCGGCCATCTCAGGGGGTGAGACGACCCGGCCGGTGTCGCCCAGGCGCAGCGCCAGCTTGAGGATCCAGTCCTCGTCGCGGGCCCGCAGCGACACCCGCAGCCGCCCCTCGCCCAGCTCGGTGACCTGCTCGCACGGGTAGTACTCGGCCACCCACCGCCCGGCGGCGCTGAGCTCCAGCTCGACCAGCTCGTCGGTGGGCGAGGGCCGGAAGACGCCCCGGGTGACGTCGATGGGCTCGGCCTCGGCCGGCGGGTCGGCGGGCACGTCGAGCACTTCCACGCCGAGCATCCGGTCCAGCCTGAACAGCCGCATCGCCTCGGCCCGGTAGCACCAGCCCTCCAGGTAGGTGCGGCCGTCGACGACCACGACCCGCGTGGGGTCGACCTCGCGCGGCGTCACCTCGTCGCGCCCGGGCACGTAGTAGCGCAGCGACAGCCGGCGACCCCTGGTGAGCCCCTCGCGCACGCGCGGCAGCGCGTCGGGGGCGGCGTCCACGTCGACCGCGAGCTGGCTGCTGAGGGTGGCGGCGCCCTCGCCGGCGGCCCGCTCCAGCTTGGCCGTCACGCGGGTCAGCGCGTCGCCCGGCACCCCGTTGTCGGGCAGGGCCAGCTCGGGGGTCGCGGCCAGCATGCGCAGGGCGACCAGCAGCGCGCTGGCCTCGTCGATGCCCAGCCGCAGCGGCCTGGCGATGGTCTCGGCGTTGTCGATGATGATCTCGCCGCCGTCCCAGGAGACGTCGATGAGGTCGCCGGGGGTGTGGCCGGGCAGGCCGCACATCCACACGAGCTGCAGGTCGTCGATGAGCTGCTTCTCGCTCAGCCCGAACACCGCGGCCACCTCGTCGACCTGCGCCCCCGGGTGGGACATCAGGTACGGCACCAGCGCCAGCAGCCTGGGCAGCCGGTCGGCCGACCCGCTCATCTCAGCTCCTCTGTCATGCCATTGCCCCCTTCAGTCGGCGGATGACGGCCTCGCGGGCGTCCGGCGGCTCGACGACCTCCACGTCGGCGCCGAGGCTGGCCATCCAGCCGGCCAGGCGTTCGGGGTCGGTGAAGGGCAGCTCGGCCTCGTCCCACCCGTCGTCCCCCGTGCGCACGGCCGAGGCGAGCTGCCGCAGCCCCTCGCACGTGCCCTGGCGTACGCGCACGACGGCCGCCCGCTCGTCCGTCGAGTCGTCGGGAAAGCCGACCATACCCCGGAGATCGACCCCTTCGGGCACCTCGACCGCGCCGGGCCTGCCCATGACGGTGACCTGGCCGGTGACGCGGCTGAGCCGGAAGACGCGCGGCGCCTGCCGGTCGCGGTCGAACCCGGCCACGTACCAGCGGCCGTTGCGGCTGACCACGCCCCACGGCTCGACGGTGCGGGCGCGCACGCTCTCGCTGCCGGCGCCGCGGTAGTCGAAGCGCACCACGCGCCGGTCGCGCACGGCGTCCCACAGCGCGGGGAAGGCCGGGTCGCGGGTGTCCACGCGCAGCTCCAGCGCGCCCCCGCCCATGACTCCGCCCATGGACGCGCCGACGGGCTGGTCGGTGGCCACGCCGCCGGCGCGCAGCTTCAGCAGCGCCCCCGAGGCGGCCTCGGCCAGGCTGGCCCGCTGCCACACCTGCGCGGCCAGGCCCAGCACGGCGGCCTCGTCGGGCTCCAGGGTGATCTCCGGCAGCTCGTACGACTCGCGCTCGATCCGGTAGCCCGGCTCGTCCTCCCAGGGGTCGCGCACCACGTCGATGGGGATGCCGATCTCGCGCAGCTCGTTCTTGTCGCGCTCGAACATGCGCTGGAACGCCTCGTCGCCATCGCGGTCGTAGCCGGGGACGGCCTGGCGGATCTGCTCGGCCGACAGTGGCCGCCGGGTGGCGAGCAGGCAGATCACCAGATTGAGCAACCGTTCGGTCTTCCGGCGCGACATCTGCCTCACTCCTCCTCCATCGACGCTACCCTGCCCCCGTGATCAGATGGCGCAAGGGCGAGGTTGTACGGATCCGACGCGAGTGGCCGGGAGCGGTGGAGCTGGACGTCGCCGTCCCCGAGGGGGAGTGCCGGGCGCTGGCCTATCCGCCGTTGGTCGGCCGCCCGGAACCCGGCGACGAGGTGCTGCTCAACACGACGGCACTCGCGATGGGTCTCGGTACGGGAGGTTACGCCATGGTGGTGGCCGTCCCGAACCGTTTGCCGCAAGATCCCGCCGGTCCGGGCCACCTGGTGAAGGCCCGCTACACGCCGCTGCAGGCCACGGTGCTGGGCGCCGACGAGCAGGACTCCCCGCATCATGACAGATTGCGCGAGGCCGACTCCCTCGACGGGATGCCGGTGGTGGTGGCCGACCTGCACTCGGCGCTGGCGCCGATCCTGTGCGGCCTGTACGCCGACCGGCCCGGCACGCGGGTGGCGTACGTGATGCAGGACGGCGGCGCGCTGCCGGTGTGGTTCTCGATGGCGGCGGCCCGGCTGCGGGAGATCGGCTGGCTGGCGGGCGTGGTGACGGTCGGGCAGTCGTTCGGCGGCGACGTGGAGGCGGTCACCGTCCACACCGGGCTGCTGGCGGCCCGGCACGTGCTGGAGGCCGAGGTGGCGATCGTCGCGCAGGGCCCCGGCAACCTGGGCACGGGCACCAAGTGGGGCTTCTCCGGGGTGTCGGCGGGCGAGGCGGTGAACGCGGCGGGCGTGCTGCGCGGCCGTCCGGTGGCGGCGCTGCGGGTCAGCGAGGGCGACCGGCGCGAGCGCCACTACGGGGTCTCGCACCACTCGCTGACCGCCTACGGCCGGGTCGCCCTGACGCCCGCCGACGTGCCGGTGCCGCGGCTGCCCGGGGAGTTCGGCGAGCGGGTCAGGGACCAGTCCGAGCTGCTGGCCGTACGGCACCGCCTGGTGCCGGTGCCGGTGGAGGGCCTGCACGAGGCGCTGCGCGGGTCACCGGTGCGCCTGTCGACGATGGGCAGGGGCCTGGAGGAGGACCTGGCCTACTTCGTGGCCTCGGCGGCGGCGGGCAGGCTGGCGGCCTCGCTGCTGTCGTAGGAGTCCTTGAACGTGAACGCCTCGGGGCTGGGCCCCTCGGCCCTGAGGCGCTGCAGCCGCGCCATGCCCTCGGCCAGCGACGGGATGTGACCCTCGGGGATCCACCACATCACCATGTACGGCTCCGCCATGCGCAGGAACCACTCCCTGCGCCGGCGCAGCACGTCCAGATGCGTGCTGCGGTAGACGTAGTTCCACAGGGTGTCCAGCGACTCCCACACCGAGAAGTTGATCAGCAGATGGTCGCCGTAGTCGTGGATGACGGTGGCGGTGGGGTCGCTCTCGCTCTCCTTCAGCCGCCACACGAACCCGGGGGCCTCGTCGGCGAGGGTGTTGACGGGCTCGAGGAGGGCGACGAACTCGGCGAGCTCCTGACTGTCGATGGGCGCGCGTAGATGGGCGATGTTCAGCTCAGCGAGATGCATGACGCTCAGCACACCACCCCTCCGTCTTCTATGTCAATCCTCATTTGTTTTAGAGAGGGAGACGCAGCACTCCCCCGGCCGCGGGTCGAGCCTGGCCCTGCCCGGCTCGTCGCCGAGCCCTTCGAGCAGCCCCTGGCACAGGGCCAGGTTCATGGAGCACACCAGCAGCGGCTGCTCCTCGGCCAGCACGTGGAAGGGGCAGTTGCGCAGCCGCAGCGCACCGCCCTCCTCGTAAGGCTCGTAACCGCGCTCCTTGAGCACCTGCTCGACGGGCTCGCCCGCGTGCCCCTTGGCCAGCCGGGCGCCGGCCTCGCGCGCCGCCCGCTCGGCGCGTTCCTCGGCGCCGAGCGCGTCGACGACCTCGGCCAGGACGGAGGCGAGCGCGGCGTAGTCGCGCGGCGGCAGGCTCACCGCCCGCTCGCCCCTGGCCCGGCGGTAGACCTTGGCGGGCCGGCCGCTGCCCGGCCCCTTCTTCTCCTGCTGCCGGAATCCGCTCTCCAGCAGCCCGGCCTCGACGAGCTTGTCGAGGTGGTGGCCGGCGAGGGTCCTGGAGACGCCCGCGGCCTCGGCCGCCTCTCCCCTGCCCACGTCGCCGCCGCGGGCCGCCACTGCCGCGTACAGGCTGCGGCGTACGGGGTCGTGCAGCAGGGCCAGCGCGTCGAGGTCGTCGCTACTCACAACGGGAGTCTATGAAAGCCTGCGCTCCACGTGCTTGTACGTGCACGCGCGACTGGCGTTTGACGGGACGTTGCCGTACCTGCGCCAGCACGCCCCCTTCTTGATCACCCAGATGTCGACCGACTCGGGCGCGTGGTAACGGCGGTAGGCGGCCTCGGCGTTCTTCAGCACGCGGGCGGCCACGGCCTTCGCCTGGGCCTTGCTGGAGGCGGAGGTGTTCACCCACGTCGCGCCTGCGTCGCCGCCGACGACGCAGGGCTTCTTGACGCCCTTGCAGAAGGGCGGGCCGGCGGAGGCGGAGGCGGCCGTGGCACCGCCGACGAGGACGGCTAAGGCGGAGACGAGGACCAGGAATGCGCGGATCATGAGGATCATCCTGCCTCAGTACGCGGCGATGACGTCCACGACGTAGACGAGCGTGTCGGTGCCCGCGATGTCGTGGGCGGGGTCGCCGGCGGGGCCGTACCCGTACGAGGGCGGGACGACCATGAGCACCCGGCTGCCGACGGGCACCCCGACCAGCGCCGCCTCCCACCCCCTGGGCACGCCGCCGTCGCCGATCCTGAGCGCCTTCGGGCGGCCGCTCGTCCAGGTGGCCTCGAAGACGCGGCGGCGGCCCCAGATCGCGCCCTCGTACTGGGCGACCACGAGCTGCCCCGCCCGCGTGGGGCGCCCCTCGCCCCTGGCCAGCACCTTGGACTCGAACGCGGCCGGCGGGGCGGTGGCGGGCACCTGCAGCTCGGGCGGGGAACCGGCCGTGACGGCCACGCCCGCCAGCGAGCCGCCGCCCGCCTCGATGGAGGCGCCCTTGGGGTGGGCGGCGAGGATGTCGACGACGTAGACCAGCTCGTCGTCGGGGCCGACGCCGGGCGGCAGGCGCGCGCCACGGCGCCGATCGGGCGGGACGGCGGCCAGGACCCTGCTGCCGGCCCTGCGGCCCCGCAGGGCTTCGTCCAGCCCCGGCGGCAGCTCACCCAGTGGGAACGCGGCCGGGGTGCCGCGATCGAAGGTGGAGTCGACCAGGCGGTTGTCCCTGCCGTCCCAGACGTGCGCGGTGTACTGGACGATCGCCGTGTCGTCCGCGCCGAGCCGGGCGCCGTCGCCGGTCGCCAGCTCCTCCACCCGCAGCCCGTCCGCCGGGCCGCCGCCCGCGAAGGTGATCGTCGGCCTGGCCCCGAACGGGCCGTCCACCGTCATGCCGAGGTCGCGCGCCACAGCGCCCGAGCAGCCGGCCAGCAGCACGAGGACCGGCAGTAACGCGGCGGTACGGCGGCGGCGCATCGGTCCTCCCACGCGGCGGAGCTGGGCGTGGCGATGCTACCGCGCCCGGCGCTGGGTCCGGACCTCGCGGCGGGCCGGACCGGGTCGGCTCAGGAGGCGCCGAGGATGTCCACCACGAACACCAGGGTGCTCTTGGCGGGGATGCCCTGCTGCGCCTGGTCCCCGTAGGCCAGGTCCGGCGGGATGCTCATCACGACGCGGCTGCCGACGGGCACCCCGGCCAGGCCCTGCTGCCAGCCCTTGATGACCCCCGACAGCGGGAACTCGGCCGGCTGGCCCCGCTCCCAGCTGGAGTCGAACTGCTTGTCGCTGCCCCACAGCTTGCCCGTGTAGTGGACGGTGAGCGTCTGGCTCGCCTCCACCTTCGGGCCGGTGCCCTCGATGAGGGTCTTGACGACGAGCTTGTCCGACGGCTTCTCGTCGGTCTTCGTGGTCAGCGTGGGCGCCTTGTCGCCGCCCGGGCTGACGACCTTGACGCCCTTGAGGCTCTCGCCGGTCTCCTTGCCGGTGGCGGCCTTCAGCGGCGGCGGCTGGGTGCCGACGATGTCGATCACGAACACCTTGGTCGGCTCGGCCGGCTGCTGCGTGGCCTGCTGCTGGGAAACGCTGTCGTTGGCGAGCACGGCCAGCAGCCGCCCGCCGTGCTTGACCTTGGTGAAGCCCTCCTGCAGCACCTGCGGGATCTGCTGGTCGACCGCGATCGTCTCCGGCTTCTTGGTGTCGTAGGAGGAGCCCTGGACCGCGTTGCCCTTGCCGTCCCAGTTGTAGACGGTGAGGTTGACGATCACGCGGTCGCCGGCCTTGATCCCGTCACCGGTGCCCGGCTGGATCACCTCGTACGACGACTTGGCGGCGGGCGTGCCGGAGGGGAAGGTCACCGTGGGCTTGGCGCCCACGTCACCGGTGACCTTGACCCCCGACCCGGCGCCGGCGGCGCCGGTGCTGCTCGCACCGGTGTCGGAGCCGCAAGCGGCGGCGAACAGGATCAGTGGCACGGCGGCCAGTACGGCCAGAGCGCGGCGCATGGGTTTCCCTCGGGAAGACGGCAGATTCGCGTCACCCTACCCGAGATCCAGGTAGGCCCGAGGTAAACCGCGCGCTACATCCCGGCTATGAGCTTGTCCACCCTCTCGTCCACGCTGCGGAACGGATCCTTGCACAGCACCGTGCGCTGCGCCTGGTCGTTCAGCTTGAGATGCACCCAGTCGACGGTGAAGTCGCGCCGCTTCTCCTGCGCCTTGCGGATGAACTCGCCGCGCAGCCGCGCCCTGGTCGTCTGCGGCGGCACCGACTTGGCCTCGAAGATCTTCAGGTCGGACGCCACCCGCTCCACCGAGCCGCGCTTCTGCAGCAGGTAGAACAGGCCGCGCTTGCGGTGCACGTCGTGGTAGGCCAGGTCGAGCTGGGCCACCCTGGGCGAGGACAGCGGCAGGTCGTACTTCTTCCGGTAACGCTCGATGAGCTGGTATTTCGTCACCCAGTCGATCTCCCGCGAGACCAGGTCGAGGTTGCCGGTGTCGACCGCGTTGAGCGTGCGCTCCCACAGCTCCAGCACCCGGTGGGCGATGGCGTCGCCGCCGCGGCGGTCGACGAAGTCCTTCGCCTTGGACAGGTATTCCTGCTGGATCTCCAGGCTGGAGGCCTCCCGCCCGTTGGCCAGGCGCACCCTGCGGCGGCCGGTCATGTCGTGGGAGACCTCGCGGATGGCCCTGATCGGGTTCTCCAGCGACAGGTCCCGCATCACCGTGCCCGACTCGATCATGCGCAGCACCAGGTCGGTGGCGCCGACCTTGAGCAGCATCGTGGTCTCGCTCATGTTGGAGTCGCCGACGATGACGTGCAGGCGGCGGAACCGCTCGGCGTCGGCGTGCGGCTCGTCGCGGGTGTTGATGATGGGCCGCGACCGGGTCGTGGCGCTGGAGACGCCCTCCCAGATGTGCTCGGCCCGCTGCGAGACGCAATAGACGGCGCCGCGCGGCGTCTGCAGGACCTTGCCGGCCCCGCAGACGATCTGCCGCGTCACCAGGAACGGAATCAGCACGTCCGCCAGCCGCCCGAACTCCCCGTGCCTGCCGACCAGGTAGTTCTCGTGGCAGCCGTAGGAGTTGCCGGCCGAGTCCGTGTTGTTCTTGAACAGATAGATGTCACCCGCGATGCCCTCTTCGCGAAGCCGTTTCTCGGCGTCGACCAGCAGGCCCTCGAGAATGCGCTCGCCCGCCTTGTCGTGGGTGACGAGCTCGATGACGTTGTCACACTCGGGTGTTGCGTATTCAGGATGGCTGCCCACGTCGAGGTAGAGACGCGCGCCGTTGCGGAGGAAGACGTTGCTCGATCGGCCCCAGGACACGACCCGCCGGAACAGGTAGCGCGCGACCTCGTCGGGCGACAGCCTGCGCTGCCCCCTGAACGTGCAGGTCACGCCGTACTCGTTCTCCAGCCCGAAGATGCGACGATCCATCACCTCACACTATGCCCATGGATCCGCGAGCGGGAGAGATCTTCCAGGTGTTTTCCCACCCGGCCCTCTGCGATCTCTCTTTCATCCCCTTTGTCCCGCGCCCGCCCCCACGGGGCGCGGGTCCCTTTTTTTCGCGTTTCCAGGGCCTGCGGCGTCAGGGCGTCCAGATCTCCTGGACCTGGACGATCTTCCCCTTGTAGACGGTGATGAGCGCGGGCTTGCCCTCCCGCTTCATCAGCACCGACCTGGGGCAGCGCTTGTTTCCCAGGCTGGTGCTCCGGCTGACCGTCATGGCGCCCTCCGACTTCCCGCAGCCGACCGCCGACAGGTAGACCACGTTCTTGGCGACGGGCGAGGCGTACGCCATGGCGTCGCCCTCGGGCGGGCTCACGAAGTAGCCCTCGGTCTCGGTGCCCTTCTTCCACTTGATCGGCTCGTACTCGGCCACGTCACCGCTGATGTCGGTGATCCGGCCGCGCAGGATGCCGTCGTGGCGGGAGTGGACGCCCTTGGTGAAGTCGTGCTTCGGGTCGGCCTGGAAGCTCGTGCCGAAGGGCTTGGGCGCCTTGAACTTGGGGAAGGCGGCGGCGTACCCGGAGGACGCGCCGGCCGCCGCGGGGGCGGCGTGGGCGGCCACGCCGGAGCCCAGCACCACAGCCGCGGCGGCACCGGCCGCCAGGAGACCACGCATGGGAGTGTTCACGGATTCTGAGATCCGAGATCGCCTCCCGAAGTTCACCCCAACCCCAGTGATACAGGTCACACCCTCCCCCGTAGCCCCGTGTACCCCGCCCACCGCACGCGAAGGCGCGGCGCCCGGAGTCCGGGAGGCGTCTTCGGGCCCGCAGTGGGTTGGCGGGATGGCGGACGAACCCCCCGTAGACGCCGTGGCGAGCCGGAAACCGTCGCCTCCCCCGTACCGGCCCGACGAAGAAACCCGCCAGCGGCCGCCGTAGCGGCCCCTGGCGGGTTCGAGAAGGCTGGACGGCTACAGCGGCCCCGAGCCGTCGTCCACGTCGCCCTCAGGCGCCGTGGGAGGCGGGGTGTCCTCGGCGGAGGGCTTGGCCGCGGGCGGCGGGGTGGTGGACGGGGGCGGGGCGGTGGTCTGGGCCAGCAGGCGCTCCAGGCGGGCGCCCGTGAGCCGCAGGAACTTGCGGTGCTCCCGGTTGCGGTCGAGGACCGCCACCTCGAGCTGCGCCACCGGCGGCCGCTCGCCGCCCGGCTCGGTGAGCGCCGTCAGCGCCACCTCCAGCGCGTCGGCCAGCGACATCGACTCGCGGTAGCGCTCCTTGAGCCGCGTGGACACCGCGTCCGCCTGGCCGCCCATGGCCGCGAAGCCGTGCTCGTCGAAGACCGACCCGTCGAAGGTGAGCCGGTAGATCGCGTCGCCGTCCTTGGTCTCGCCGACCTCGGCGACCACGACCTCCACCTCCAGCGACTTGATCGACTCGGTGAAGATGCGGCCCAGGTTGGAGGCGTACAGGTTGGCCAGGCCGCGCCCGGTCACGTCGGAGCGGTCGTAGGTGTAGCCGTTGATGTCGGCGTAGCGGATGCCGCCGAGCCGCAGCTCCTCGAACTCGTTGTAGCGCCCCACGGCCGCGAACCCGATGCGGTCGTAGATCTCGCTGATCTTGTGCAGTGCCCGCGACGGGTTGGGCGCGACGAACAGAATGCCGTCGACGTACTGCAGCACGACGACGGAGCGGCCCCGCGCGATGCCCTTGCGCGCGTAGTCGGCCTTGTCCCGCATGATCTGCTCAGGGGACGCATATCCAAAAGGCATGGACACGTGCGGTGGTCCTTTCTAGCGCAGCGGGGCGATGGGGCCGTCGGGCGAGATCAGGCGGGCTTCGAGCATCTGCTCCACGTAGCCGAAGACCTGCTCCTCGCTCAGCCTGCGGAAGCCGTCGGCGTCGATCACCGAGACGATCGGCCAGATCTTCCTGGTGACGTCGGGCCCGCCGGTCGCCGAGTCGTCGTCGGCGGCGTCGTAAAGGGCCTGGATGAGGGTCATCGCCATGTCGTCGGCCGACGCGCCGTCGCGGTAGAGCTTCTTCAGCGACCCGCGCGCGAAGATCGAGCCGGAGCCGATCGCGTCGAACCTCTCCCGCTCGTACGGCCCGCCCGCGACGTCGTAGCTGAAGATGCGCCCCTCGTCCTTGTCGGGGTCGTAGGCGGAGAACAGCGGCACCACCACCAGCCCCTGCATCGCCATCGGAAGGTTGCCCCTGATCATGGTGGCCAGCCGGTTGGCCTTGCCCGCCACCGACATCGTGCGGCCCTCGAGCTTCTCGTAGTGCTCCAGCTCCACCCGGAACAGCCGGGCGAACTCGATGCCGGTGCTGGCCGTGCCCGCGATGCCCATGCACGAGTAGTCGTCGGTGCGGAAGACCTTCTCCACATCGCGCTGGGAGATGATGTTGCCCGACGTCGCCCGCCGGTCGCCCGCCATGATCACGCCACCGGCGAAGGTGGCGGCCACGATCGTCGTCGCGTGCGGGACCTGGTCGCCGATCGGCGTGGCCAGCACCTCATTCCGCTGCGGCAGCAAAGCAGGCGCATACGAGCTGACAAACTCCGTGAACGAGGAACTTCCGGTGTTGCGGAAAAGCTGGTTGACCAAGCCGGCGGGCAGATCCCTGTGCGATGCCACGCGACTCCCTCCAAACGTCAGTGTTCCTAGGGCGACCCTACTCATGTTGCGTTGTTGTCTGCACTTCCCACGATCAGCTCACGGCGAACCCGCGTGATCACACGCCGCCCCGTTCCGTGTTCAGATCGTTTCTTTACGGCTCCCTGCGACCATGCGACCGTCGGTATGTCTGCACGTCCTGAACAGGAGGCCGACGTGCGATTCCCCAGCCGACCTGCGGTGATCGCCACCCTGGCCGCCCTCGCCCTCACGTCCTGCGGCACCGGCGCGGACCCCGGCGCGGGCAGCGTCTCCCTGACGATCGCCGCCAACTCCATCTCCGGCGGCAAGAACTCCGAGTCCGCCGACTGGATCAAGCGGTGGGTCATCCCCGAGTTCGAGAGGACGCACCGCGACGTCAAGGTGCTCTTCCGGCCCAGCGGCGTCGACGACGAGCAGTACAAGACGAAGATCGCGCTCGACCTCAAGTCCAGGACCGGCGCCGACGTGATCGACGTCGACGGCATCTGGGTCGGCGAGTTCGCCCAGGCCGGGCGGTCGCGTTCGTGCTGCCCGCCCTCGTCCTCATCGCCGTCTTCCTGATCTTCCCCGCGCTGTGGACCATCTACCTCGGGCTCACCGACTACCGCCTCACCGGCCTGGCCGCCGCCGAACCGCGGGTCGTCGGGCTCGGCAACTACACCGCCACGCTGTCCGACCCCCGCTTCCTCACCTCGCTGTGGCTCACCGTCCTGTACGTGGGCGACTCGGCGATCATCGGCCAGGCGGGGCTCGGCTTCACCCTGGCCTGGATCCTGCGCACCCGCGGCGGCCCCCTGCGCCGGACCGTCGAGGGCGTGCTGCTGCTGTCGTTGATCCTGCCCGGCGCCGTCGTCGGATTCCTGTGGTTCGCGCTGCTCGACCGCGACGACGGCACCCTGAACGCGCTGCTGCACACGCCAGGGTTCGCCTGGCTGCTGGACTATCCGCTGCCGTCGATCATCGTCTTCAACGTGTGGCGCGGCACCGCGTTCTCCATGATGCTGTACGCCGCCGCGCTGGAGAACGTGCCGCCCTCCCACCTCGAGACCGCCCGGCTGGCCGGGGCGAGCGTCCTCCAGCAGCTGCGCGACGTCGTCCTCCCCCGCATCAGCCGCCACGTCCTGACGAACCTGCTGCTCATCAGCCTGTGGACGTTCAACGACTTCACACCGTTCGTGCTCACCGGCGGCGGACCCGAAGGGCGATCGGAGATCCTGCCCCTGTACGTCTACCGAACTGGAACAGGAAGCCGCCCCAGACGCCGGCCAGCGCCCACACGGCGATGGTGGCCAGGCCGGGGCGGACCATCCTGCTGCGCGACCCCGAGAAGGCGCCCGCCTCGGTCATCCTCTTCACCCTCTACACCGAGGGCGGCGCGCCCAGACTCGATCTGATCTCCACCTTCTCGCTGCTGTACTCGCTGCCGGTGGTGGCGACGTACCTGGTGGTCTCCCAGCGGTACGGCTTCCGCTTCCACGGAGGGATCAAGGCATGACCGGCAGCATCCCGTGATCCCCTTCAGGGGCTCACGAAGGCCTTCCCCCGCCCCTCCAGGGCCCTCATCCAAACCGTCGCCCAAGAAGGCGAAGACCCCCGGGCCGTCCCCCGCCGCATCCCCATCCACCGCGACCACCGCCTCCACACCACCTCACGACATACTTGAGACCATGAGGGACTGGATCCTCCACGTCGACCTCGACCAGTTCATCGCCGCCGTCGAGATCCTGCGCCACCCCGAACTGCGCGGCAGACCCGTCGTCGTCGGCGGCTCAGGAGACCCCACCCAACCTCGCACCGTGGCCGCCACCGCCACCTACGAAGCCCGCGAACACGGCATCCACTCCGGCATGCCACTGCGCACCGCACTCAGACGCTGCCCCGAAGCGATCTTCCTGCCCAGCGACCCACCCGCCTACGAAGCCGCCTCCGCCCGCGTCATGGCCGTACTCCGCGAATTCCCCGTACGCGTCGAAATCTGGGGCTGGGACGAAGCCTTCCTCGGCGCCACCACCGACGACCCCGAAACCCTCGCCGCCACCATCCGCCAGACCGTACGCGAGCGCACCCAACTGTCCTGCTCCATCGGCATCGGCGACAACAAACACCAGGCCAAACTCGCCTCCGGCCTCGCCAAACCCGCCGGAATCCACCGCCTCACCAGCGACAACTGGGCCGAGACCATGAACGACCGCCCCACCGACGCGCTCTGGGGCATCGGCGCCAAGATCTCCAAAAAACTCGCCGCCCTCGGCCTCCACACCGTCGCCCAACTGGCCGCCGCCGACCCCGCCGACCTCGCCCGCCACTTCGGCCCCACCAACGGCCCCTGGTACCGCTACCTCGCCCTCGGCAAAGGCGAAGCCGAAATCGTCACCACACCCTGGATCGCCCGCGGCCACAGCCGCGAAACCACCTTCCAGCACGACCTCACCGACGAAGCCGACATCGCCCACCACGTCGCCACCCTCGCCCGCCAGGTCGCCCACGACGCCCGCGAAGCCGGCCGCGACATCACCCGGGTATCGGTCAAGGTCCGCTTCACCCCGTTCCTCACCCGAACCCGCCAGTCAAAGCTCCCCGCCCCCACCGCGGACCCGGCCACCATCCAGCAGGCGGCCCTCACCGTCCTCACCCGCTTCGACCTCAACCGCCCGGTCCGCCTCCTCGGCGTCGCCGTTGACTACACCCTCCCCAACGCCGATCAGCCCGCCCTCGACACCGTCGAATAGAACTCGCCCCGGAGCCTCTCCTCAGCCTCGGCCAACTCCCGAAGCTCCTCCTCGGAAACCCCGACCTCGTCGAACTCCCCGACGGTCGCCGCCACATAAGAAAGCGCCCGCCACACCACACCGGGATCATCCCTGAACTGCCCGATCCCCGTATTGCACGGCAGACACAGCGCATATCGCACATCCCCGGTGCGATGACAATGGTCCACATGCTCGGGCGGCCGATCCCAGCACACCGCACAAAGGCCATGCTGAGCCGAGATCATCCGCTCGACATCCTCATGCCGCACCCGATAGCGCTGCGTCAGGTGATAACTTCGCGTCCGCGCCATCTCATCGGAGGTGCGCTGTCGCGGGAGGACCACGAACTCCGGCCAGAGAATCTCCCCGTCCAGATAAAGGGCCGCCAACTCCAGCAACACCAGATTGTCGCCGAAGTGGCCGAGCCCGTTGTTGCAGTTGAAACAGAGAATGCCCCGGACCAGGCCGGTCTGGTGGCTGTGGTCGACGAAGGTGCCGGGGACGACCCGGCAGATGGCGCAGAGCCCGCCCCTGACGGGCGAGCATGCGCTCGAAGTCATCCTCGGTGATGCCATAGCGGAGCTTCAGCTTGTAATTCCGATCGCTCCCGTGGTTCTTGATCCTGTTGTCGAGCGTGACACGCGCATGACACGGTTTGCAGTAACTCGTCAGCCCGTCCCTGCTGGCCCTGTTGTTGCCGAACTCGCTTCTGGGCTTTGTTTCCCCACACCGAGCGCAGTATTTGTGCCCGTCGGGAACCTGACGCGCATCACGCACAGTCTTGCCTTGCTCGGCCATGCGTTTGCGATAGCTCTGAGTGGAACGCCTCCGAAAGCATGCTTTGCAATAAGCGCACGACCATCGGCCATGCGCTTATTGAGCCCGAACTCGGCGACCAGCTTGACTTCGCCGCAGTCCGGGCATCGCTTCATTCCGTCCGGCGTTTCCACACGATTTACCCCTTTTGAATGTCCGTTTTGCCCTACTCTCCGCCCTTTTGCACATAAGAGCGCACGAATTCCTCTGCGTTCTCTTCGAGAACTTCGTCGATTTCGTCCAGGATTGCGTCGACATCGTCCGTGAGCTTCTCCTGGCGCTCCTGAACGTCCGGCGTCGCCGAGGCCTCGGTCTCCTCGACTTCGCTCTCGCGCCGACCGGCCTGCTTCTGGCCTCCGGTGTCCTTGGTTGCCATGTCCTACCTCCGGTTGGGGGACTGCCTCTAGGCATATCTTCCCCGAACCGGGCGACATTTCGCGCCGATCGCCCAGCGATCTTGCCGGGTTGACTAGATAGTCAAACTATCCAATAATGGATCCACCTACACCCGAGGAGGTTCCGATGTCCCCCGCATCCCTGAGCACGGCTGGTGTGCTCCTCATCACAGTCCCCGGAGTGGCCTTCGGCGGCGTCACCCTGTTGAAGTTCCTGATGCGCAACGTCCCCGGCTACCTGGACAACCCCGTCCGGCGTGGCCTGTGGCGGGCCGGGCACGCGCATGCGGGCGTGCTGGTGCTGTTCTCGCTGGTGGCGATGCTCTATGTGGACCAGGCGAGTCTGCCGGAGGGGGTGAAGGCCCTGACGCGGGTGTTGATCGTGGCCGCGCCGATCCTGATGCCGCTGGGTTTCTTCCTGTCGGTGGTGCGTCCGGGTGACACGAAGCCGAGCAGGTTGATCTGGCTGACGGTGGCGGGCGGGGCGTGCTTGGCGGTGGGCACGCTGACGCTGGGTGTGGGCCTGCTGTAGGGAGTGGAGCGGCCCGCGGGGGCCGGTCCACTCCGGAAGAGGAGGTCAGTCGCCGCCGGTGAGGGCGGCGACGAGGTCTGCGGCGGTGCGGCAGCGGTCGAAGAGTTCGCCGACGTGGGCTTTGGTGCCGCGCAGTGGTTCGAGGGTGGGTACGCGCTGGAGTGATTCGCGGCCGGGGATGTCGAAGATGACGGAGTCCCAGGAGGCGGCGGCGACGGATTCGCTGTATTGGCGCAGGCAGCGGCCGCGGAAGTAGGCGCGGGTGTCGTTGGGCGGGTGTTCGACGGCGCGCTGGACCTCGTCTTCGGTGACGAGGCGTTGCATGCGTCCGCGGGCGACGAGGCGGTTGTAGAGGCCGCGGTCGGGGCGGATGTCGGAGTATTGGAGGTCGACGAGTTGGAGCCTGGGGTGGGACCAGGACAGGCCGTCGCGGGTGCGGTAGCCCTCGAGGAGTTCGAGTTTGGCGACCCAGTCGAGCTCGCGGGAGAGCTGCATGGGGTCTTCGGCGAGCCGGGTGAGGACGGATTCCCAGCGGTCGAGGATGTCCTTGTTCATCTCCTCTTGGGCGGTGCCTCGCTCTTCGACGTACTTGCGCGCTTGTTCGAGGTATTCCATCTGGAGCTGGACGGCGGTGAGCTTGCGGCCGTCGCGCATGGCGATCTCGTAGCGGCAGGTGGGGTCGTGGGAGACGGCCCGGAGGGCTTGGACGGGGTTTTCGACGGCGAGGTCGCGGGTGAGGAAGCCCTCTTCGATCATGGCGAGGACGAGGGCGGTGGAGCCCAGCTTCAGATATGTCGAAATTTCCGACATGTTGGCGTCGCCGATGATCACGTGCAGCCGGCGGTACTTCTCGGGGTCGGCGTGCGGCTCGTCGCGGGTGTTGATGATGGGCCGCTTGAGCGTGGTCTCGAGGCCGACCTCGACCTCGAAGAAGTCGGCACGCTGGCTGATCTGGAAGCCTTCGCCGCGCGAGTCCTGGCCGATGCCGACCTTGCCGGCGCCGACGACGACCTGGCGGGAGACGAAGAAGGGCGTCAGGTGCCGGACGATGTCGGCGAAGGGGGTGGCGCGCCGCATGAGGTAGTTCTCGTGGCAGCCGTAGGAGGCGCCCTTGGCGTCGGTGTTGTTCTTGTAGAGCTGGATGGGCGCGTTGGAGGGGATGGCGGAGGCCCGGGTGGCGGCGTCGTACATGACGCGTTCGCCGGCCTTGTCCCAGATGACGGCGGCCCGGGGGTTGGTGCATTCGGGCGAGCTGTATTCGGGGTGGGCGTGGTCGACGTAGAGCCGGGCGCCGTTGGTGAGGATGACGTTGGCGAGCCCGAGGTCCTCGTCGGTGAGCTGGCTGGGGTCGGCCACCTCTCTGGCCAGGTCGAAGCCGCGCGCGTCGCGCAGTGGGTTCTCCTCCTCGAAGTCCCACCGGGCCCTGCGCGCCCGGGCCGCCGAGGCGGCCAGGTAGGCGTTCACGACCTGTGAGGAGGTCACCATCGCGTTGGCGCCTGGCTGGCCGGGTACGGAGATGCCGTACTCGGTCTCGATGCCCATCACCCGACGCACCGTCATGCAACACCCTCTGTTCGTCCGGATCTGCCTATCCGCCGTTTATATGCCCGAGCCTATGCCCTTCACAGTGCCCCAGGGTCACAGAGTTATGGCACCGACGCCTTTTCAACCTGTACGGCCGGAGCTGATGGGGTTTGCGTGGGTCTGCGGGGCTTGAGTAGCCGCTGGATGGGCCGTTCGGCAAAGGAGTACACGAGATACGACAGCGCCACGGCCGTCAGGACGGTCGTGGTGGCGACGGCCCAGGCGGGCATGTGGCCGGTGAGCGCTGGGATGAGGGCCACCGCGACGACGCCATGGAACAGGTAAAGCGGGTATGTGATGCCGCCGAGCGCGGTGAGCGTCCTGGATGGTTTGAGGCGGATCAGCCCGAGGGCGGCGACGGCCATCACGGCGAAGATCAGCGTGATGGTGATGATCACGCTGATGTCGGTGACGGGCATGTTCTTGAACCCGACGTTGTCGACGCGCCGGTGGACCCGGTCGAGCGCGGAGCCGATCGACAGGGCGTACCCGCCGGCCACGTAGAGCCACGGGAGCCAGGCGCTGCCGCGTTTGTGGATGAGGTAGAGGGACATGCCGGCGATGAAGTAGGGCGCGTAGTCGGGCATGACGATCTCGTTGACGATCTCGTTGCCGAGCCGGTCGGCGCCGAAGGCGGCCACCAGCCAGACGCCGGAGAAGATCAGGACGCGCCCGTACGTGACCCCGATGATCACCAGGATGGCCATCAGCAGGTAGAAGCGGAGCTCGGCCCAGAGCGACCAGTAGACCTGGCTGGCGTCGGTGACCTTGAACAACCGCTGGAACATGGTGGCGTTCACCAGGTAGTCGCCTGGTGAAAGTTTTGGGTCGAGCGCCTTGGCGCCGGTGAGACCGTAGAGCGCCGCGGTGGCGCCGAGGCTGAGCCAGTACGCGGGATAGAGGCGGATCAACCTGGAGTGGGCGAACCCGCCGAGGCCGCGCCCCCACACGGTCATGAGGATGACGAACCCGCTGATGATGAAGAACAGCTCGACACCGAGGATGCCTAACCCCGCGAAGGGCGCCAGCGGCGGGAACAGCGCGGCGGGCCGGGCGCCCCAGACGGACGCGTACGCCACCAGGTAGTGGAAGGCGACGACGGCCAGGGCGGCGATGAAACGCAGGAGGTCGAGCTCGGCCAACCGGCCGTCCCCCCGAGCATGCTTGGGCCGGTTAGGTGCGTGCACGCCCCTTTTGACGTCACGTGGATCACTTTGGTTCCACGGGTCCCTCCGTTCCCACCACCAGCGGGCGGGAGGCGTCGTCGATCCCGAGCGCGTCGCGGGCGGCGGGCGTGAGGGCGAGCAGCCCGGCGGCGCCCGCGGCGCCGCACTCCGACAGGTGGACGCCGTGCCCGGCGAGGAGGCGGGCCGCGTCGGCCGCCTGGTCGTCGGTGATCGTCATGTAGAGGTCGGCGAGGTGGAGGAGGAGGTGGTGGGCGATGACGGAGGGCTCCAGGCAGTCGAGGCGGCCGAGGGTGGTGCGGCCGCCCTGGACGCGTACGGGCTCGCCGGCCCGGGCGCTTTCGAGCAGGCAGGGCGCGCCCTCCGGCTCGACCACGACGATCTTGGGCTGCTCGCCCCAGCGGTCGCGCACGTATGCGGCGCCTGCGGCGGCGAGCCCGCCGACGCCCGCCTGGAGGAACACGTGGGTGGGCGCGCTCTCAGCGCCATGGGGCGCGCTGTGGCCGCCGGTCGCGGCCGAGGAGCCGTTGAGCCTGCCCGTGTACGCCTCGAGGCCGGCGGGCGCTCCTGGGGGCGTGGCGGGGCCGCCGGCGTGCGCGGTCTCCGACAGGCCGGGGGGCAGGGCGCCGGGGTCGGTGAGTTCGTCGAACAGGACGGTGTAGCCGCGCATGACGTCGAGCGGGATGCCGGTGTAGCCGTTCCATGAGCTGTCGGAGACGAGCCGCCAGCCGTTGCGCTCGGCGGCCCGGATCGCGGCGGCCATGCTGGCCTCGTAGTCCTCGCCGCTGCGCCGCACCTCGGCGCCGAGTTCGCGCAGCCGCTGCGCGAACGCCTCGGGGACGCCTTCGCTGAGGTACACCATGCAGTCGACGCCGACCTCGGCGGCCCCGGAGGCGACGGAGATGCCGTGGTTACCCGCGCTGGCGCACACGAACGGCGTGCCGCCGCCCTCGTGCTCGGCGAGCAGGTGCACGGCGTACGCGCCGCCGAGCGCCTTGAAGCTGCCCAGCCCCATGCGCCCGCTCTCGTCCTTGACGTGGACGGCTTCGGTCCCGGCCAGGTCCGGGACGGTGCGGACCGGCGTGGGCCGGTAGGAGGGGTGCCGGGCGAAGTGGGCGCGGGCCTGGCGGGCGTGCTCGGTCCCGATGAGCGCGCGGTCGTGCGCGGTGTACGGGGCGCGGGCGGGGTTGAGGTACTCCATGATCGCCATGCTAGGCGGGGCCGCCGCTCTCCCCCGGCCCGCCACTCCGCCGCGATGCGAGCACGTTGAGACCGCCTTCAGAGCACGGTGAGAGCACGGTGAGAGCACGGTGAGAGCACGGTGAGAGCACGGTGGCGGGTGGTCAGGCGCGGTCGCGGGCGGCGGCGACGGCGGCCTGGCCGAGGCTGACCCCGCCGTCGCCGGGCGGCACGCGCACGTGCTTGAGCACCCGGAACCCGGCCGCGCGCAGCCGGGTCACGGTGCCCTCCAGCAGCAGCGCGTTCTGGAACATCCCGCCCGACAGCGCCACCGACGTCAGCCCGGTGGCCTGGCGCAGGGCGTCGCAGGCGCGGGTGACGGCGTCGGCGAGGCCGTTGTGGAAGCGGCCGGCGATCGCGCGGGTGCAGGTCCCGGCCGCCAGGTCCGCGGCGGCGGCCCGGACGAGGTCGGCGCCCTGCAGGACGAGCAGGTCCCCGAGGGTGATCCGGGCCTCGTACGTGCCGCGCTCGGCCGGGTCGGCGTGCTGTTCGAGCTCGATGACGGCCTGCCCCGCGTAGGTGATCTTGTCGCGGATCCCGAGCAGCGCCGCGACGGCGTCGAAGAGGCGGGCCGCGCTGGAGGTCAGCGGGGAATCGGGGGCGAGCCGGAGGGCGTCGGCCCAGGGGTTGCGGCGGGCCACGTCCAGGCCGGGGTGGTCGTCGCCGAGGTAGGCGGCGGTCATGCGCCAGGGCTGCCGGACGGCGGCGCTGCCGCCCGGCATGGGGACCTGGGCGAGGTGGCCGAGGCGTTCGAAGGAGGTCAGGTCGGCGCGCAGGAACTCGCCGCCCCACAGGGTGCCGTCGGGGCCGTGGCCGAGCCCGTCGAGGGCCACGCCGAGCACGGGCCCGGGGTCGCCGTTGTCGGCCAGGCAGGAGGCGATGTGGGCGTGGTGGTGCTGGACGCCGAGGAGTTCGGCGCCGTGGATCTCCATGGCGTGCCGGGTGGACAGGTAGCCGGGGTGCAGGTCGTGCGCCACGACCTCGGGCCGGATGCCGAACAGGCCGCAGAAGTGGTCGATGCTCTCGACGAACGAGCGCAGCGTCTCGTGGTTCTCCAGGTTGCCGATGTGCTGGGAGACGAACGCGCGCCGTCCTTCGGCCAGGCAGAAGGTGCTTCTCAGCTCGGCGCCGCAGGCGAGCACCGGCCGGGGCGCGGGCCAGCGCATCGCGAGCGGTTCGGGAGCGTACCCGCGGGCCCGGCGCAGCACGGTCACCTCGCCCGCCATGGGACGCACGACCGAGTCGTCGGCGCGTACATGGATCGGGCGGTCGTGGATGAGGAAGGCGTCGGCGATGCCGCTCAGCCGGGTCAGCGCGTCGTCGTCCTCGTAGGCGATGGGCTCGCCGGAGACGTTGCCGCCGGTGAGGACCATGGGTTCGGCGAGCTCGGCGAGCAGGAGGTGGTGCAGGGCCGTGTAGGGCAGCATGAGGCCGAGGCTGCGGGTGGCGGGCGCCACGGAGGCGGCGACGGGGGCGCCGGGCAGGCGGGGCAGCAGCACGATGGGCCGGGCGCGGCCGGTGAGCAGCCCGGCGGCGTGCTCGTCGATCTCGCACAGCCGCCGCGCCTGCGCCAGGTCGGCCGCCATGACGGCGAACGGCTGCTCCTCGCGGTGCTTGCGGCCGCGCAGCAGGGCGGCGGCCCGCTCGTCGGCGGCGGGCACGGCCAGGTGGAAGCCACCGAGGCCCTTGACGGCGACGACGCGTCCGGCGCGCAGCAGGGTGACGGCGCCGGCGATGGGGTCGCCGCACAGCTCGGTGCCGCGGGCGTCGCGCAGCCGCAGCCGGGGCCCGCAGTCGGGGCAGCAGGTGGGCTGGGCGCGGTGGCGGCGGTTGCCGGGGTCGTGGTATTCGGCGGCGCACGCCTGGCACATGCCGAAGCCGGCCATGGTGGTCAGCGGCCGGTCGTACGGGACGCCGCGCACGATCGTGAAGCGGGGCCCGCAGTTGGCGCAGTTGATGAACGGGTAGCCGTGGCGGCGGTCGGCGGGGTCGGCCAGCTCGCTCAGACAGTCGTCGCAGGTGGCGCCGTCGGCGCGGACGAGGGGGCGCAGCGGTCCCGACGGGATGCCGGCGGCGATGGTGAAGCCGCTGTGGCCGGTGGGGCGGGCGCTGACGACGGTGACGCGTTCGATCTCGGACAGGGCGGGCGCGTCGCGTTCGAGCGCGGTCAGGAATTCCTCGACGCCCGCCAGGGCGCCTTCGACCTCGATGTGCACGCCGTCGACGTCGTTGTGCACGCGCCCGGCCAGTCCGAGGCGGCGGGCGAGCGAGTGGACGAAAGGACGGAAGCCGACGCCCTGGACGACGCCTTCGACGTGCACGTCTACTCGTTTGAGCGTGGTCATCAGCCCAGTGTGCGCCTGATCGGGCCGGCGTGCATGCGTATCGGCCGTGTCGCCTGCGGCGTGCCGCCGGCACGCGAACGGGAGGGCCGCGGCGGCCCTCCCGTTCGGGGGTTTTACAGGTACTGGCCGGTGTTGGCGACGGTGTCGATGGATCGGCCGGCTTCGGTGCCCTGCTTGCCGGAGACGAGCGTGCGGATGTAGACGATCCGCTCACCCTTCTTGCCGGAGATGCGGGCCCAGTCGTCGGGGTTGGTGGTGTTGGGCAGGTCCTCGTTCTCGGAGAACTCGTCCACGCAGGCCGTGAGCAGGTGCTGCACCCGCAGGCCCTTCTGGCCGGTTTCGAGGAACTGCTTGATGGCCATCTTCTTGCCGCGGTCGACGATGTTCTGGATCATCGCGCCGGAGTTGAAGTCCTTGAAGTAGAGGACCTCCTTGTCGCCGTTGGCGTAGGTCACCTCGAGGAAGCGGTTTTCCTCGCTCTCGGTGTACATGCGCTCGACGACGCTCTGGATCATGCCCTGGATGGTGCCCTCGCGGGAGTCGGCGTGCTCCGTCAGGTCGTCCGGGTGCAGCGGCAGGTCGGCGATGAGGTACTTGGAGAAGATGTCCTTGGCCGCCTCGGCGTCCGGCCGCTCGATCTTGATCTTGACGTCCAGGCGGCCGGGCCGCAGGATCGCCGGGTCGATCATGTCCTCGCGGTTGGAGGCGCCGATGACGATGACGTTCTCCAGGCCCTCGACGCCGTCGATCTCCGACAGCAGCTGAGGGACGATGGTGTTCTCCACGTCGGAGGACACGCCGGAGCCTCGGGTGCGGAAGATCGAGTCCATCTCGTCGAAGAACACGATCACCGGGGTGCCCTCGGAGGCCTTCTCCCGGGCCCGCTGGAAGACCAGGCGGATGTGCCGCTCGGTCTCGCCGACGTACTTGTTGAGCAGCTCGGGGCCCTTGATGTTGAGGAAGAAGCTCTTGCCCGACTGGCCGGTCTTCTCCGCGACCTGCTTGGCCAGGGAGTTGGCGACCGCCTTGGCGATGAGCGTCTTGCCGCATCCGGGCGGCCCGTACAGCAGCACGCCCTTGGGGGGCCGGAGCTTGTGCTCGCGGAACAGGTCGGCGTGCAGGTAGGGCAGCTCGATGGCGTCCCTGATCTGCTCGATCTGCCTGCCGAGGCCGCCGATCTCCTCGTAGGAGATGTCGGGGACCTCCTCCAGGACGAGCTCTTCGACTTCGGACTTGGGTATGCGCTCGTAGACGTAGCCGGAGCGCGGCTCGAGCAGGAGCGAGTCGCCGGCCCTGATGGGCTGGCCGACGAGCGACTCGGCCAGTCGCACGACGCGCTCTTCGTCGGCGTGCGAGATGACCAGGGCCCGCTTGCCCTCGTCGAGCAGTTCTTTGAGCATGACGATCTCGCCGACCTCTTCGTAGCCGAGGGCTTCGACCACGTTGAGCGCTTCGTTGAGCATGACCTCCTGGCCACGCCGCAGCGAGTCGATGTCGACGGCAGGGCTGACGTTCACCCGGAGCTTGCGGCCGCCGGTGAACACCTCGATGGTGCCGTCTTCTCTGGCCTCGAGGAAGGTGCCGAAACCGGATGGCGGCTGCGCCAGCCGGTCGACCTCCTCCTTGAGGGCGACGATTTGGTCCCGGGCCTCCTTGAGTGTGGCGACCAGGCGTTCGTTCTGGCCGGTCACGGCCGCGAGATTCGCCTGTGCCTCATGGAGACGCTCTTCGAGGACCCTGGCCTGACGGGGTGACTCGGCCAGCTTCCGCCTCAGCGCGGTGATCTCCTCCTGGAGGAAGGAGACCTGTGTTGAAAGATCAGCGACCTCCCGTTCGCGCTGCGCGGCTCGAGCCTCAGCATCATCGCGAGCTGCCACGCCCCGTCACCTCCTTCCCAGTCGAGGGCGACTACTAAGGACCTTACCTATCTCGGGCCCCTCCGTAACCTGGCCGGGCAGTGTTCGTAGAGTGACAATCAGTATTCGGTGAATAATCCTCAATAGTGCGTTTAATACTCCCAGCACATGCACACGGGAATCTGTTCCCGTGTCACGCGCCAACGCACCCTCGTGGCCAAATTGTCATAGTTCCTCGGTGGTCCCCTTCGGTCGACGGCGTCTCGGCGGGGGCGTCACTCCGTCCGCCATGCGGCGGGCGGTAACCAGGAATCCCGTGTGGCCGATCATCCGATGATCCGGTCTCACCGCGAGTCCTTCGACGTGCCAGTCGCGAACCAGGGTCTCCCACGCATGTGGCTCCGTGAAACACCCGTGATCGCGAATCGTCTCGACCGTCTTGGACAACTGCGTGGTCGTGGCGACGTAACAGCAGATCACGCCACCCGGGGTGAGCGCCTTGGCGGCGGCGTCGACGCACTCCCACGGGGCGAGCATGTCGAGGATCACCCGGTCGACGTCGGCCTCGTCGATGGAGGCGACCAGGTCGCCGACGACCAGGCGCCAGTTGTCGTCCATGGGGCCGCCGAAGAACTTCTCCACGTTCTTGCTCGCCACGTCGGCGAACTCCTGGCGCCGCTCGTACGAGGTGACGTGCCCGTCGGGGCCGACGGCCCGCAGCAGGAAGCACGTCAGCGCGCCGGAGCCGACGCCGGCCTCGATCACCCGCGCGCCCGGGAAGACGTCGGCCATGCCGACGATCATCGAGGCGTCCTTGGGGTAGATGACGGCCGCGCCGCGCGGCATGGCCAGCGTGTAGTCCTGCAGCAGGTGGCGGAAGGCGAGGTATTGCGTGCCTCCGGAGGAGCGCACGACTGAGCCCTCAGGCTGCCCGATCAGCTCGCTGTGCGGGATGGCGCCCTTGTGGGTGTGGAAGACGCCGTCCTCCTTGAGCGTGATCGTGTGGCGTTTGTTCTTGGGGTCGGTGAGCTGCACCTGATCCCCCGCCTGGAAAGGCCCATGCCTGCGGAAACCCATGGCGGCAAGGTTATAGGGCTTTCGAGCGCGTCCGGACGCACGGTATCTATGGGGGATGCTTCCGCGCGACGTGATCTCCACCGGTCCCCTGATTCTCCGGCCTCCCGCGGAGGGGGACGTCGAGGCGATCGTGAAGGTGTGCAACGACCCGGTGACCGCGCGGTTCCTGCCGGCGCTGCCGTCGCCGTACCGGGTGGAGGACGCGCACGGCTTCCTGGAGAAGGCGGCGGCGAAGTGGGCGGGCGGCGGCGCGGAGTTCGTGATCACGCAGGACGGCGGCTACGTGGGCTCGATCGGGGTCGTCCAGCCCGATCAATGGGGCGTGGCCTCGATCGGCTACATGGTGGCGCCGTGGGCGCGGGGCAGGAACGTCGCGGCGACGGCGGCCAGGGCGGTGACCGACTGGTTGTTCGACCACGGGGTGCGCAGGGTCGAGTTGCAGGCCGCGGTGGAGAACGTGGCGAGCCTGCGGGTGGCCGTCAAGGCGGGCTTCCTCGAGGAGGGGCGCAGGCGGGACGCCAAGCGGCTGCGCGACGGCCGCTACGTCGACATGATCACCTTCGCCCGGCTGGCGGGGGACGCGGTGGCGGCGGAGCCGTACCTGCCGTTCTTCGCCGGCGGGGAGCTGTGCGACGGCGTGGTGCGGCTGGTGCCGCTGGCCGTGGAGGACGCCGGCGACTTCCACCGGATGCTGGCCGACCCGACGGTGGCGGCCTATCACTTCGGGCCGATGGGCACGCTGGAGGAGCACGAGCGGCGCTGCCGCTACACCGGCTACTGGTGGGTGTCGGGGCAGCGGATCGAGCTGGCCGTCAGGGACGCGGCGTCGGGGGCGTTCGCCGGGCACATCCAGCTGGCGCACGTCGTCCCGTCGCTGGGGCAGGCCATGGTGGGCTACTCGCTGGTGCCCGGGTTCCGGGGCAAGGGGTTCATGACGCGCGCGGTCAGGCTGCTGGTGGACTGGGCGTTCGCGAACACGGCGCTGCATCGGATCGTGGCCGGCACCGACGCGGGCAACGCGGCCTCGCACGCGGTGCTGGAGCGGGCCGGGTTCAGCCGGGAGGGCGTGCACCGGGGGCTGTTCGTCAAGGCGGACGGGACGCGGGTGGACGACGTGGCGTGGTCGGTCCTGCGTCCGACGTGACGCATGCGGGCCGGGAGGGCCCAGAAATCCCGATTTCCTGTTGAGGACTAGTCAGAAGCCGCGTCGGGGGTGATAGTCAGGGCACCCGCACTTCAGTTTCGCGCGATCGGGCCGCGCGATCTCTCCTCCCCCCGAGGGAGCACCGCGATGCCATACAACCATGCCGATGCCGCCATGCGTGAACTCATCGCCTCGTTCTCCTGCCTGGAGGCCGCCGACCTGCTCGACCGGCTGGCGCGTACCGCCGCCGCCGTCACGGGCACGGCCTACGCGGGATTCGTGCGCGTGGACGCCCTGCGCCTGGAGGCCGACGCGATCCACACCCACGCCCCTCCCGGCGACCCCCAGCGCGTGCGCCGGTGGCTGGCCGAGTCCGGGGTGCTGAAGGAGCTGGCGACCGTGTCGTCGACGGTCCGGCTGGCGCGGGACGCGGCGGTGGGCGAGCCGGGCTTCCTGGCCACTCCTCTGCCGCTGGCGACGCGGGACCACACGTTCGTGTGGGTCGCCGGGCGGAGGTTCGGCGACGGGGACGAACATCTGCTGAGCCGCTTCGCGACCGCCGCCGGGCGGGCGCTGGAGGCGGCGAGCGGGCTGGAGGCCGCGGTACGGCTGTTGCGGGGGGTACGGGCGTTCTGCCCGGCCCAGCCACCGGGCCTCCCGGTTGGAGGCGACCGGATCCCGAGGTAAGGGACGACCGGTTGCCCGGCCGGATCGGGCGCGGAATGGCCGCTTCCCGCCCGCCCCATTTGTCGAAGATTTTGCTGATATTTGACTGTTTTTCAATAAAGCATAGGCCTTTGCCGCCCCTGAGAATCCCTGGCGACCGCCCCGGCACCCGGAGCGGTTCGGGGCGCGGTGACTGCCACCCGCCGTGTGCTCGCGCGAGAGCGTCCCGACCGCTCTGGACCCGCTCCGGCGGGAGGGCGACGACCGACGCGACGTACCGGAAAGCCACCTGGCCGGCCCCCACGCACGTCGCCGTGGCTGTCCCGCGGCTGGGCAGGCGGCCGGTGCGACGCCATGCTCTCCGGGGCCACAGCGCGCCATGAGGCCTCTGGGCGGGCGCCCGCCCGGTCAGCCCGTACGTGGCGGGCACAGGCCCGTATGGAGCGGCGGTGGCGACGTGCGTCCGCGGCAACGTGCGGCGGTGACGGCCCAGACGGCAGTGGCGGCGTCCTGCCGGGTGCGGCGATCGCCAGGACAACCCTGGTCGTCGGGGACGGCGGCGGCGCAGGGACCGGGCTGGGCGGGCGCGGGGAACGGGCTGGGCGGCGCGCAGGCGGGTTTCTGGCGTCCTGAGTGGCGTACGGGAACGCCCGCGGCCCCGGGCCGGGGACGCGGGCGTTTCGGCGGCCGGGTTATCCCCGGTGCGCCTCGAAGCGGAGCGTGCGGGAGACGCCCACCCGGACCGTCGTCCCGGGGGCGATGGTGACCGGCTCGTTCGGCGGGATGTCGTAGAAGTTGGGGTCGCCGGGCGGCTGGATCTGGGTGCCGTTGACCGAGCCCAGGTCGACCAGGTTGACGTCCCACCCGTCGAGCGCCACCCGCAGGTGGCGGCGCGAGACCGAGCCGTCCGGGCTGGTCACCTTGGCGGGCCTGGCGGTGCCGCCGGCCACCTCGGGCGCCCGCTCCGGGTCGCGGCCCAGCAGATAGTCGCTCTCCAGCGGCAGCGCGGTGCCGTCGTCGAGGATGAGCACCCCGAGCGACGGGCGCGGCCCCTTGTAGGGGACGAGGGTGCGCTGCACCAGGGCGATGCCGCAGACCGCGCAGTAGGGCGAGCGGGGGTCGTTGAAGTGGTCGTTCTTGCAGTCGACGCCGTAGACCAGGGGCCGGTCGCCGTGGTCCTGCTGCTGCTCCTGCGGCGGCGGGCCCGGGTGGTCGAAGTGGTCGGGCGGGCCGAGCAGGGGCGGCGCGGGCTGGTCGAAGTGGTCGGACGGCCCGCCCAGGTGCTGCGGCATCGGCTGGTCGGGCACGCCGTTGCCGGGGGGCGGCTCGTCGTAGGAGGGGAACTGCTGCTGCTCCGGCAGGGGCGGCGGCTGCTCCTGCGGCGGCGGGAAGAAGGGGGCCGGCTGCTCCTGCGGCGTGTGGTACGGCGGCGCGTCCTGGGGCTGGAGGTAGGCGGGCGGGTCCTGGGGCGGGACGTACGGTGGCTGCTCCACCGGCGCGGGCTGCGGGCCCGACGGCGGTCCCGGCACGACCGGCGGCTGGTCGGCCAGCGGGTACGGCGGCCGCTCCACCGGCGCGGGCGGCTGCTGGACCAGGTCTGCCTCGAGGTGGAAGGCCGTGGCGGGCATCTCGCTGGTGAGCGGCCTGGACGGGGCGGGCGCCGAGGGCTGATCGGTGAGGTCGCCCACGAGGCCGCCGCCGTGCACCACGCCGCCGTCGAAGCGGACCGCGGGGTGCGGGGTGCCGGCGCCGGGCAGGCTCAGCTCGACCCGCTCGACGGGCCCGGTGACGAGCCGGTCGGCCCAGGTCAGCGAGTCGCTGCCGGCCAGCCGCGTCTCACCGCCCGGGGTGGCGATGGTGGCCGCGGCCGAGCCGCTGACCAGGACGGCCACGCCTTCTCCCACCCGGCCGGCGACGGCGCAGGTGGCCGGGTCGCCCGCCATGTTGGCCGCGAGCACCTGCGCGGCGCGGCGGGCCAGCGCCCTGCCGTCGCCACCGGAGGCGGCCGTCTCGCGCAGCGCGTCGAGCAGGTCGTCGGCGGCGGCCTCGCCGGCGTCGCACACCAGCAGCAGCCCGCCCGCGTAGGCGACCAGCCCGTTACCGGGAAGCGGACGCACCACTCCGAAGCCTTGGTCGGTCATGCGTCCTCCCTCATGACGACGGCGCTGCGCTGCTCATCGGTGCCCTCGCTGCGCTGGGTCACTCATTTCTCCTCCCCGGAAGCCGGCGAAATTACGGCACCCGCACTGCCGTGCTGGCCACCAGCCATACGCATACCCAGACGAAGAGGCCGTGTCGCGGCCTCGTCGTCTCGATTCGATGAACCGGCGGACCGCAACAAGCCCCTTAACTGTGCAAGTTTGGCCAAACAGAACACTATCGGCCAGTCGTCACATCGCAGTAACCGGCCGGAGTCGGCTCCGGCCGCCCGAAACTGCTGGACACGACCCTATCCATGGCCCGCCGCTTAAACGAGTGGGACAAATCAGACGCCCGCGAAAACCCGGTTCACATCGGCCGTGGCGAGCACCCCGTAGATCTCCCCGCCCCCCTCCACCAGGAGGTATTCGCTGCCAGGGGCCTCGCGCATGGCGTCGATGAGCGGCTCTCCGGTCAGGTCGGCCGCGAGCACCATGGCGGGCTCCAGGGACTTGGCGACCGAGCCGACGTTCACCCAGGGGCGGCGGTGCTCGGGGGTGGCCTGGACGGCGGCCTCGTTCACGATCGCGAGGGGCTCGCCGTCGTGGCCGACCACGACGAGGGCGCCCGCGTTGCGCTCGGCGGCCTGCCGCAGCGCCTCCGACAGCGGCGTCTCGGCGGTCACCGGGATCGCCCTGCGCGCCAGCGCGCGGGCGTTGACCTGCGGGATCCTGGCGCGGATCTTGGCCACGCGCAGCGACTGGCTCGCGCCGAGCCAGATGAACGACGCCAGCACGAACGGCCACAGCAGGTCCGTCGGGTCGATGTCCTGGCCGCCCTGCAGGGCCGTGGCGATCGGGAACACGACGAGCAGCACGGCCAGCACGCGGCCGCCCCAGGCGGCGACGATGGTGCCCGAGCTGGGGTTCTTGGTCAGCTTCCAGACGCCGGCGCGCAGCATCCGGCCGCCGTCCAGAGGCAGGCCGGGCAGCAGGTTGAACACGCCGACGATGAGGTTGGCCACCCACAGCTGCCAGATGAGCACCTCGGGGATGCCGCCGCCGTTGATCACGTAGGTGTCGGCGGCCAGGCCGAGCCCCGCCAGGCCCAGCGACAGCGCCGGCCCCGCCGCGGCGACCAGGAACTCCTTGGCCGGCGTGGGCGGCTCCTTCTCGATCTCCGACACGCCGCCGAGCAGGTAGAGGGTGATCCTGCGCACCGGCAGGCCGTAGGCCTTGGCCAGCACGCTGTGGGCCAGCTCGTGCAGCAGCACCGACACGTACAGGAGGACCGCGAACACGAACGCGACCGCGTAGGCGGCCGTGCTGTCGAGCTCGGGCAGCATCTGGCGCACCCGGGGCCCGAACATCATGGTGATGAAGGCCGCCACGATGAACCAGGTCCATGAGACGTACACCGGAATGCCGAACGGCTTCCCCATCCGAAGACCGGAGAACTCCTGCCGCGGGCTCTGCTCGCTCACCGCACTCCTTGAACGTCCATTACGTGCTGTTGCTGCCTTGATGCTACGCGCCGGATCGGCCGATCATCGTGGCGCGAGGGCTATTCTGTCGGGGTCTTGACCTAGAGTGCGGTGCATGACGTTGACCGAACCGGTGATCATCGGAGCTCTCTCCCCGTCCCGGGCAGGCGATTTCATGACATGTCCGCTGCTCTACCGCTTCCGGGTGATCGACCAGCTCCCCGAGAAGCCTTCGCCGGCGGCGGTGCGGGGCACGGTGGTGCACGCGGTCCTGGAGCGCCTTTACGACCTCCCGGCGCCGCGGCGCTCGGTCCAGGCGGCGCTGGAGCTCTTAGAGCCGCAGTGGCAGCGGCTGCTGGACGAGGACGCGCAGTACGCGCAGATGTTCGCCGACGAGACCGAGCAGGCCGAGTGGCTGGCCCAGGCGCGCGGCATGCTGGAGCGCTACTTCACGCTGGAGGACCCGACGCGGCTGGAGCCCGCCGAGCGCGAGCTCTACGTGGAGGCGGTCCTCGACGGGGGGCTGATGCTGCGCGGCTACGTCGACCGGCTCGACGTGGCGCCGACCGGCGAGGTCCGGGTGGTCGACTACAAGACGGGCAGCGCGCCGGGCCGCGACTTCGAGGCCAAGGCGCTGTTCCAGATGAAGTTCTACGCGCTGGTGCTGTGGCGGCTGCGCGGCCAGGTGCCTCGGCTGCTGCAGCTGGTCTACCTGGGCGGGCAGGGCGAGGTGCTGCGTTACGCCCCGGACGAGGCCGACCTGCTGGCCACCGAGCGCAAGGTGATGGCGCTGTGGACGGCGATCGAGCGGTCGCTGGAGTCCGGCGAGTGGCGTGCCCGCCGCAGCCGCCTGTGTGACTGGTGCGACCACCAGGCCCTGTGCCCGGAGTTCGGCGGCACCCCGCCGCCGGTCCCCGCCCGCCAACCGGGCGACACCACCCGCACCCACCGCCGCGCCGCCACCGACGAACTCTGACCCACCCGTCTCACCGTCACCCCACTCCCTTTCGTCTCAGGGTCACCGCCGCTCCCGTTTCACTGTCACCCCACCCCACCCCACGCCACGGACGTGCCGGGCCGCACACCGCGCGGTGCTCAGGCGTGCGCTGCGGCGGGTGGGGGCGGTCGCGCCCGCGGCGAGCACGCACGGCGCACGAGCCCGGCCGGTCGGCGCGTGCTCGGGCGGCGGTAAGGCCCGCGGGGGCCCGCCGGCGACTTGGCCGTCGCGAGCACGTCGGCTTGGCAAGGCGGTGCCGATGCTCTCGGCGACGGCATGCTCGGCACGGGCGCCACGCGGACGATGGCCCCATGCATGAGGTCGCGCCGTAATGGGCCGGCACGCGCGACGGCCCGGCCGCACGCGTGAGACCACGCCGCCACGGGCTTGCCGAGCGCCGGTACGGTGGCACGGCGCAACCCGCACGGCGGGTTGGGGCGGGTCGCGCCCTCGGCGAGCGCGCACGGCGCTCGGGCTCAGGCCAAGACCGCCGTAACGACGCGACGGCGGCAGGCAGGGAGCCGGCGCGCTCTCAGCGGGCGGGCACGCCCCGAGGGCCGGGCGACGGCGGGGTGCGTGGTTTGAGGTGTATGGGCGGTAATCCTCCCGAGGGAGGAGGTTACGGGCTTTCACCTGGGCCTACAGTGAAGCGGTGCGCATAGACCGGACCACGTTCCACGACACGGTGCTCGCCGGGGTGGTGGCCGCGGCGTCGGTGGCGATGTTCGTGCTCTACGGCCCCGAGCACCTGGAGGCGCAGGGCGTGGCGGTGGACGGCATGCGCGCCCCCGACCCGCTGGGCGGGGTTCTGGTGGTGCTGGCGTGCGTGCCCGTGGCGGCGCGCCGGCGGTGGCCGCTGGCGGCGATGTGCGCCGAGCTGGTGCCCGAGACGATGCTCACCGTGCTCGGCTACGGGACCGGGATCTCGGGGCTGGCCGGGCTGGTGCTGCTGTACTCGGTGGCCTCCTACCGCGGGCTGGCGATGGCGCTGGCGGGGCTGCTGATCTCGCTGGTGACGTACGTGCTGGGCGCCCTGGCGGGGCCGGTCAGGGCGACGAGCTGGAGCGAGCACGTCGTGGTGGCCGTGGTGCTGGTGGCGGTGTGGGGCGCGGGGCGGAGCCTGCGGTTGCGGCGGGCGTACCTGGACGAGCTCAAGGACCGGGCGGAGCGGCTGGAGCGGGCGCGCGCGGCCGACACGAGGGCGGCCCGCGCCGAGGAGCGCTCGAGGATCGCCCGCGAGCTGCACGACGTGGTGGCCCACCACGTCAGCGTGATGACCGTGCAGGCGGCCGCGGCGCGCAGGGTGCTGGCCTCCGATCCCGACCTGGCGCGCGAGGCGCTGTCGGCGATCGAGCACACGGGCCGGATGGCGATGACGGAGATGCGCAACATCGTCGGCGTCCTGCGTACCGACGCCCGCGCCGAGCTGGGCCCGCAGCCCGGCGTGCAGGATCTGCCCGCGCTGGTGGAGCAGATGCGCGAGGCCGGGCTGCCGACCCGGCTGATCGTGGAGGGCGAGCCGCGGCCGCTGCCCGCCGGGATCGACCTGGCCGCCTTCCGGCTGGCCCAGGAGGGGCTGACGAACAGCCTGCGGCACGCCGGGGCGGGGGCCGAGGCCGTGGTGACGGTCCGCCACGACCCCCGTGAGCTGGACGTACGGGTGGAGGACGACGGGCTGGGCGCGGCCGGGGTGTCCGCGCGGTCAGGGCATGGTTTGGTGGGCATTCGCGAACGGGTCGCACTCTATGGTGGAATCCTCAACATCGGTCCGCTACCGGGGGGCGGTTTCGAAGTGCGGGCGAGGTTCCCGTTGAAGGACGGCCAATGACGATCAGAGTGCTGCTGGTGGACGACCAGCCGCTGCTGCGTACGGGATTCCGCCTGATTCTGGAGGCCGAGTCCGACATCACGGTGGTGGGGCAGGCGGGCGACGGCAAGGACGCCATGGAGCAGACGCGGGCGCTGCTGCCCGACGTGGTGCTGATGGACATCCGCATGCCGGGCGTCGACGGCATCGAGGCGACCCGCAGGATCGTGCGGGAGGCGGCGCCGACGGCGCACGTGCCGAAGGTGCTGGTGCTGACGACGTTCGACCTGGACGAGTACATCGTGGAGGCGCTGCGCTCGGGCGCGTCGGGGTTCCTTCTGAAGGACGTGCCGCCGGACGAGCTGGTGCAGGCGATCCGGGTGGTGGCGGCCGGCGACGCGATCGTGGCGCCGAGCGTGACGCGGCGGCTGCTCGACCGGTTCTCCAAGCGGCTGCCGTCGGCGTACGAGCAGCCCGCTCCGGCGCGGCTGGACCGGCTGACGGAGCGGGAGCTGGAAGTGCTGCGGCTGATCGCCAAGGGCATGTCCAACGCGGAGATCGCGGCCAAGCTCGTGGTGAGCGAGACGACGGTCAAGACCCACGTCGGCAACGTGCTGACCAAGCTGGGGCTGCGCGACCGCGTGCAGGCCGTGGTGCTGGCCTACGAGACCGGATTGATCACCCCGGGCACCTACTCCTGAGACTGAGGGCGCACCCTCAGTCTCAGGATGGCTTCAGGACGCGGCCGCGGGGGCGGCCTCGGCGGCCGAGGCGGGGGCGTTCTCCGGGAAGTGGCAGGCGACGCGGTGGCCGCTGGCCAGCTCCTCCAGCGGCGGCTCGACCGTCTTGCAGATCTCCTGCGCCTTCCAGCAGCGGGTGTGGAAGCGGCAGGCGGGCGGCGGGTTGAGCGGGCTGGGCACGTCGCCGGTCAGCCGGATGCGCTCGCGCTCCTTGCGCGCCTTGGGGTCGGGCACGGGCACGGCCGACAGCAGGGCGTTGGTGTACGGGTGCATCGGCGCGCTGTAGAGCCGCTTGCGGTCGCCGATCTCCACGATCTTGCCCAGGTACATGACGGCGACCCGGTCGCTGATGTGCCGCACCACCGACAGGTCGTGGGCGATCACGACGTAGGTGAGGTCCAGCTCGTTCTGCAGGTCTTCGAGCAGGTTGACGACCTGGGCCTGGATGGAGACGTCGAGCGCGGAGACCGGCTCGTCGGCGATGATCAGCTTGGGCTTGAGCGCGAGGGTGCGGGCGATGCCGATGCGCTGACGCTGCCCGCCGGAGAACTCGTGCGGGTAGCGGTTGTAGTGCTCGGGGTTGAGCCCGACCAGGGCGAGGATGTCCTGGACTGCCCGCTTGATGCCGTGCTCGGTCTCGACGCCCTGGATGCGGAACGGCGCGCCGACGATGGTGCCGACCGTGTGGCGGGGGTTGAGCGACGAGTACGGGTCCTGGAAGATCATCTGCATGTCGCGGCGGAGCGGCCTCAGCTTGCCCTGCCCCATGTGCGTGATGTCCTCGCCCTCGAAGACCACCTTGCCGGCGGTGGGCTCGAGGAGCCGGGTGACCAGCCGGCCGGTGGTGGACTTGCCGCAGCCGGACTCCCCCACCAGGCCGAGCGTCTCGCCCTTGAACACGTCGAAGCTGATCCCGTCGACGGCCTTGACGGCGCCGACCTGCCGCTTGAGCAGGCCCTTCGTCACGGGGAAGTGCTTCTCCAGGCCCTGTACGGAAAGAAGCGGCTCGTTCTTGGGCTCGGTCACTGGGTCTCCAGCAGTGGCTTGATCTCGTTCTCCCACAGCTCCCGCCGCTCCGTCCGGTCCATGTGGCAGCGCACCAGGTGGCCGCCCTCGGTCTGGAGCAGGTCCGGGACCTCGGACTTGGCCTTGCCCGCGGTCCGCTCCGCGTACGGGCAGCGGGGGTGGAAGGCGCAGCCCGGCGGCACGTTGATCAGCGACGGCGGGGAGCCCTTGATCGGCAGCAGCCGTTCGGTGGGCTCCCGGTCGAGCCGGGGCATCGATCCCAGTAGACCCCATGTGTAGGGGTGCTCGGGACGGTAGAAGATGTCGTCGGTGCTGCCGTACTCGATGCACTTGCCCGCGTACATGACCAGGATGTCGTCGGACAGCTCGGCCACCACGCCCAGGTCGTGGGTGATGATGATCAGCGCGGAGTTGAACTCGCGCTGCAGGTCGACCATGAGGTCGAGGATCTGGGCCTGCACGGTCACGTCGAGCGCGGTGGTGGGCTCGTCGGCGATGAGCAGCTCGGGGTCACACGACAGCGCCATGGCGATCATGGCGCGCTGGCGCATGCCACCGGAGAACTCGTGCGGGTAGGAGTCGACGCGGCGCTGCGGCTCGGGGATGCCGACCCGGCCGAGCATGTCGACGGCGTGCTTCTTCGCCACGGCCTTGGTGACCTTGTGGTGGATGCGGTACGCCTCGATGATCTGGTCGCCGACCGTGTAGAAGGGGTGCATCGACGACAGCGGGTCCTGGAAGATCATCGACATCTTCTTGCCGCGCAGCCCGCGCACGTGCTCCTGGGAGGCGCCGACGAGCTCCTCGCCGTCGAGCCAGATCTCGCCGGAGACGTTGGCGCCCTTGCCCTTGTGCAGGCCGAGGATGCCGAGGCTGGTGACCGACTTGCCGGAGCCGGACTCGCCGACGATGCCGAGCGTCTTGCCGCGTTCGAGGTCGAACGTCAGCCCGTCGACGGACCTGACGAGGCCGTCGTCGGTCGGAAAGTGGATCTTGAGGTCTTTGACCTGCAGAAATGCGCTGCTGTGCTCGCTCACGCCAGCCTCACCCTCGGGTCCACGACCGCGTAGAGCAGGTCGACGATCAGGTTGGCCACGATGATGAAGGCCGCCGCCACCAGGGTGACTCCCATGACCTGGGGCAGGTCGTTGCGCTCGATGGCGTCCCTGGCGTACTTGCCGATGCCGGGCAGCGAGAACGTGCTCTCGGTCAGCACCGCGCCGCCGAGCAGCAGGCCCAGGTCCAGTCCGAACATGGTCAGCACCGGGGTGAGCGTGGCTCTCAGCCCGTGTTTGAGCACCACGGCCCGCTCGGGCAGGCCCTTGGCTCTGGCCGTGCGTATGTAGTCCTCGGACATGGTTTCCAGCATGCCCGCCCTGGTGAGCCGGGCGTAGCCGGCGGCGTACAGGAAGGCGAGCGTGATCCAGGGCAGCATCAGGTTGTTGGCCCAGGTGAGCGGGTCCTCGCTGAACGGCACCCAGTCGGCGAAGTCGCCGACGAGGCCGAGCTGGTCGCGGAAGATGGCCAACGACACGATGCCGGTGAAGAAGATCGGCAGTGACACGCCGGCCAGGGCGACGCCCATGGAGAGGCGGTCGAAGAAGCTGCCGCGCCGCAGCGCGGAGACCACGCCGGTGGACACGCCGAAGACGACCCACACCACGGCCGCGCCGAGCGCCAGCGACAGCGTGATCGGTATGCGGTCGAGCAGGTCGGGCAGGACCGGGTTCTGCGTGACGTACGAGTAGCCGAGGCAGGGCGCGGGGCACAGCTCGACGCCGGGACCGTAGTTGCGCTCCACGCCGACGAAGATGCCCTTGACGAACCGCCCGTACTGGACCAGGAGCGGGTCGTAGAACCCCAGCCGGATCGCCGTGTCGTGGATGACCTGCTCGTTGGCGGCCTTGCCGACGTAACGAGAGGCGAGGTCGTCAGCGGACATCCCAGCGAGCCGAGGCACGAGGAAGAAGATGGCGAACGTCGTGATGCTCACCACGAAGAGCAGCATGACGGCCGCTATCAACCGTCTGAGAATGTATGTGAACACTGATCTCGGCCATGGCGGCCGGGCCTCGTGAGCCCGGCCGCCGGAGCCTTCACCTGCTTTCGACGTACGTGTCCGGCGGGGTCGCCTGACCGATTACTGGGTGCTCAGCGTGAGGTACTCGTACATGCCCCAGTTCTGGCTGACGAAGACGTTCTTCAGCGTCGGCGGCCGGTAGAACAGGCCGTGCGCCCAGACGTAGGGCAGGATGAACGCCGAGTCCATGACCTGCTTGTCGACCTGGGCCCAGATGGCGTTGCGCTTGGCGGCGTCGGTCTCAGCGGCCGCCTGGTCGATGAGCTCGTCGATCTTCGGGTCCTTGACGCTGAGGTTGGTGTTACCGGCGTCGCGGATGACACGGCTGTCGACGATCTGCTGGAAGAAGCCGAAGCCCTCGGGGTAGTCGGCGCCCCAGCCGTAGACCATGAGGCCGAGGTTGTTCTTCTTGGCGAAGTCGGGCTTGCCGGCGTACAGCTTGAAGTAGTCGCCCTGCGGGTAACCCTTGATCTCCAGCTTGATGCCGACGCGGCCGAGCGACTGCTGCAGCGACTCGGCGGTCAGCTTCTCGGCGGCGCGCTCGTTGCGGTAGGAGATGGTGGTGCTGAAGCCGTTGGGCTGGCCACAGGCCGCCAGCTCCTCCTTGGCCTTGGCGACGTCGCCGGTCGGGTTGGCCTCGACGCCGTACGGGTCGATCTTCTGGTAACCGGTCATCTTCGACGGCATGAGGCTCAGCGCGATGTCACCACCGGCGTCGGGGCCGCCGTAGGCGCCCTGGAGCGCGGAGCGGTCGGCCGCGTACATCACGGCCTTGCGGCAGTGGATGTTGTCGAACGGCTTGACGTCACCGTTGATGTTGGTGAACCAGGTCCGGTCGATCGGGGCCGAGTCGGCGTACTGCTTGACCTTCGGGTCGGTCAGGACCGTCTTGCGGGCGTTGGCCGCCACGCCGGTGCTGTTGATCTTGACGTCGATCTTGCCGGACAGCAGCCGCTGGTCGAGGTCGTCCTCGTTCTGGCCGAGCAGCACCTCGACGGAGTCGTTGAGCTGCTTGCGGTTGGGGTCGGTGGCCGGGTCCCAGTTGGGGTTCTTCACGAGCTCGATGCGCTTGGTGAGCTCGTGCGACTTGAACATGTAGGGACCGGTCGAGACCGGGTGCTCCTTGTACTTCGAGCCGGTGTCCTTGGCCTCGGGCACGGGGGCCGTCTGCGGGAGCATGGCGAAGTAGTCGAAACCGCCGTACGCCTTCTTCAGGTGGAAGACGATGGTGGAGTCGTCGGGCGTCTCAACGGCCTTGAAGTCGTCGAGCTTGCCCTTCATCTTGTACGGGCCGGTGTAGCCCTGCACGTCGAGCCAGTCGTTGAAGTAGGTCGGGCCGCTGGGCAGGATGTCCTTGTCCAGCGAGCGGGCCACGGCGTACTTGACGTCCTTCGACGTCACCGGGGTGCCGTCCTCGAACTTGATGCCCTTGCGCAGCTTGTACGTCCACGTCTTGCCGCCGTCGCTGGGCTTGCCCAGGTCCTCGGCCAGGTCGCCGACGAGCTGCAGGCCCTCCTCGCCCGGCACCGGCTTGAACATGGTCAGCGCGCGGGTGTAAAGGCGGGAGAAGTTCCACGCGTAGCCGTAGTACTGGTCACCCGGGTCGACGGAGTCGAAGTCGCCCGGCATGCCCATGTGCAGGGTGCCGCCGGTCTTCTCCGACGGGTTGACGACCTGCGTGACACCCGCGTTGTACTGGCTCGCGGGCTTGTCGTCACTGCCGGGGCCACTGGTGCTCTTGGCACCGCCACCGCCGCCACACGCCGATACGACCACGGCGAGAGCGGCGGTCATCGCCACTGCCGACGCCTTTGATCTTGTCTTCATCGACCTGACACACCCCTTGTATCTAGGAGTTGAGAACTTGCAGAAAACTCACGAGGGCTATCGGGCCTTGGGGTCGAAGGCGTCCCTGAGGCCGTCACCGAGCAGGTTGAACGCCAGCACGGTGATGAAGATCGCGAGACCGGGGAAGATCATGAAGTTGGGCGCCACCTGGTAGTTGTGGACGGCGTCCGACAGCATGCCTCCCCACGTGGGAGTCGGCGGCCGCACGCCCACGCCGAGGAACGACAGCGCGGCCTCGAACAGGATGTTCGAGGGGATCAGCAGCGTCGAGTAGACGAGGATCGGCGCCAGGAGGTTGGGCAGGACCTCCTTGAACAGGATGGTGTGGTTGCGCGCGCCCAGGCTCCTGGACGCGTCGACGAACTCCCGTTCGCGGAGGGACAGCGTCTGACCCCGGATGATGCGTCCGATGTAGGGCCAGTTGAAGAACCCGATGATGAACACCAGCAGGCTGATCCTCAGCGTGTCGCCCGACAGGCCGAACGCCTTGTCGGGGATGACGCCGGCCAGCGCCAGCGCGAACACCAGCAGCGGGAAGGCCAGGAAGATGTCCATGAGGCGGCTGATGACGGTGTCGACCCAGCCGCCGAAGAAGCCGGCGATCATCCCGAGGACGGTGCCGAGCACCACGCAGAGCAGGGTCGCGAAGAACGCGATCAGCAGCGAGATGCGGGCCCCGTACAGGACGCGGCTGAACAGGTCGCGGCCCGAGTCGGGCTCCACGCCGAACAGGAAGTCACTGCTGATGCCACCGAAGGAGCCCAGCGGCGCCCCGATGGAGGGATCGAGCTTCTCCCGGTGCCACTCACCCGGCGGGTGCCCGAACCACGACACCAGCAGCGGCGCGAAGACGGCGACCAGGATGAGCAGCAGGATGACGATCCCACCGATCATCGCGACGCGGTCGCGCTTGAGGCGCATCCATGCGATCTGCCCCAGGGAACGTCCCCTGATGACCGAGGTCTCCGCTCCCTCAAGAACGGTCTCCGGCCCTGCTTCGATGGCCGATTCCGGAACATCGAGCGGTGCGGTCATGCCAGTAGCCCCCTGGATTCCAGACGACATCGTCCGTGTCGGCGCGGTCCCGGTCAGGGTAGTGCGCCCATGCGTGCGAGGTCCGCGCGTCGCGGCCCCAGGAGGCAGAATCTATGGCCTGAGCTGGTGTGACTAGTCCCTCTGTGCTCTATGTGGCTCAACTGTGATTGACCAGAAACTCATTCGTATCGATCTTGAGGAGAATGTCTACGAGTCGTCCCGGTTGCGTCTCGGAACTGTGACACAGCCGATTTCGCCCGTGGATTCAGCTGATGCCACGCTTTTTGAGCAGCGCCTCGATATCGGAGAAGTCGTCCTCGGCCTTGGGAGATTGCTTCGGGGCGACGGCGGGCTGCTGTGGTTTGGGGGCGGTTTTGTTCGCTGAGGGCTTAACCTCGGGGGCTTCCGCAGGGGTCTTCTTCCTGAAGCTCGCCAGTTTCCGGCCGCGCATGACGCCCGAGGCGACAAAGAGCACCACCGACAGCCCCGCCACGGCGACACCTGCCCAGACGAAGGGGTTGAACACCAGGCCGGTGACGAACCCCACGATGGTCGTGCCCACGGTCCACAACATCTGCAGCGCACCCGTCAGATAGGCCGCCGCCGGCAGCAGCGCCCATGCCGCGACCCGCATGCCCGAGGCGGCTCCCCTGCGCCTGAAGGCCAGGAAACTGAGCACCAGGCCCAGCAGGGTCAGTCCGGCGCACAGCGGCAGCCAAACGGTCGGATTGAGCATCACGCCACCCCTCGTATCGACTACGTCTCCATCCTGGCACGCGAAATGCCACCCGCCCCTCCTCCGCAAGAACCACTTGCCCCTTAGGGGTCAGGGCCTCTCCCCGGGCCGACGGTCGCGAGGGTGATCGCCATGGTCAGGAACGTGCCGGGGCACGGAGACCGGAGCGTGAAGAGGGGACGGGGGTCACAGCGTGATGAGGGCGCGGAAACCAGAGCGCGATGAGGGCTCAGGCGTCACAACCTGATGAGGGCGCGGAGACCATGGCGCGATGAGGGCTCAGACGTCACAACGGGACGAGGACGCCGAGACCAGAGCGCGATGAGGGCTCAGACGTCACAACGGGACGAGGACGCCGAGACCAGAGCGCGATGAGGGCTCAGACGTCACAACGTGATGAGGGCGCGGAGGTCGGCGACGGTGACGTGCTCCAGGGACGAGACCACCAGTCGGCCGGGGGCGGGGTCGATGGGCAGCAGGCTCGGGACGGCCACCACCGCGCAGCCCGCCGCCGTCGCGGCCGCCACGCCGTTGGGAGAGTCCTCCAGCACCACGCACCGCACCGGCTCCACCCCGAGCAGCCGCGCAGCCGTCAGGTACGGCTCAGGGTCAGGCTTGGTACGCGTGACGTCGTCCGCCGTGACCACGACGTCGAACCGATCACGCCCCACGCTCTTGAGCACCGCCTCCGCGATCTCCTTCAGAGACGAGGTGACCAGCCCCACGGGCACCCCCTCGTCCCGCAGCGCCCCCAGCAGCTCCAAGGCGCCCGGCATGACGTGGACGCCCGCCGACAGCCGCCGCACCATCCCACCGGTCATCCACTCCCGCACCATCTCCGCGGGCACGTCGGCCCCGGACACGGCCAGCATGTAGTCGACCGTACGCTCCATGGACCCGCCCACCAGGTGGACCTGGTGCTCGGGCGTCCACTGGGCGCCGAGCCTGGCCATCACGTCGGTCTCGATCTCCAGCCAGACCCGCTCGCTGTCGACCAGCAGCCCGTCCATGTCGAAGAAGACCGCTTCCATGCATCCCCCGATCGTTAGTGTTTGCCCGCCATTGTCCTGCCCCGCCCGGTACGCCGACAGGCCGCCCCCAGCACCGGCCCGTCCACCCACCCGAACCGCCCCGGCCCGCCAGCCCCTGCGGCACCGGCCCGTCCACCGTCGACCTTGCTGAATCGGCCCATCCACCGGCCGAGCCGCCACGGTCAGGTGGCCTGTCCTGCCTCCCCTCCGGTGGGTGGCGGGTCGCTGCGGGCCGGACGCCGGTCGTCCGTCCGCTGAGCGGCGGGGTCGCTCGGGAACGGGCGCTGGTCGTCCGTAGGGTGGGCGGCGGGCCGCCGGGACCGGACGCTGGCCGTCCGGACGCTGAGCAGCGGGCCGGACGCCGGCCGTACGTCCGGTGGGCGGCGGGTCGCTAGGGACCGGGCGTTGGTCGTACGTCCGGTAGGCGGTGTACGGCCGGTCCGTTCGCTGGGTGGTGCATGGCGAACCGCCTCTGGCGTCCCTCCCCCGCCGTCAGGGCGCGCCGGTGGGACGGCGGGTGGGGGAGCCGGCCGTACGCCCGCCGGCCGGTGAAGGGCCGAGCGGGCGGGTGCGGGTCAGACGTTGAAGTATTTGGCCTCGGGGTGGTGGGCGACCAGGGCCGAGGTGGCCTGCTCCGGGTGGAGCTGGAACTCCTCCGACAGCGACACCCCGATGCGCTCGGGGTTGAGCAGCTCGAACAGCTGCTTCTGGTCCTCCAGGTTGGGGCAGGCCGGGTAGCCGAAGGAGTAGCGGCAGCCCTGGATGTTGACCTTGAGCATGTCGTCGAGCGACTCCTCGCCGCCGATCGCCCACTCCGAGCGCACCCTGGCGTGCCAGTATTCGGCCAGCGCCTCGGTGAGCTGCACCGACAGGCCGTGGAGCTCGAGGTAGTCGCGGTAGGCGTCCTTGGCGAACAGCTCGGCCGTGGCCTCGGAGATCTTGGAGCCCATGGTGGCCACCTGGAAACCGACGACGTCCACCTCGCCGGAGTCTTTGGCCCGGAAGAAGTCGGACAGGCACAGGTGGCGGTCGCGGCGCTGGCGCGGGAATGTGAAGCGGGTGCGCTCGCTGCCGTCGTCGTCGAGGATGATCAGCGAGTCGCCGTCGGAGACGCACGGGAAGTGGCCGTAGACGACGGCCGCCTCCAGCAGGCCCTCGGTCTGGATGCGGTCGAGCCACATGCGCAGCCGCGGCCGCCCTTCGAGCTCGACCAGCTCGTCGTAGTCGGGCCCCGAGCCGCCCCTGGTGGGCTTGAGCCCCCACTGGCCGAGGAACAGGGCGCGCTCGTCGAGGAAGGCGGCATATTCGGTCAGGGAGATGCCCTTGACCACGCGGTCGCCGTAGAAGGGCACCGCGGGGATGGGGTTGTCGGCGGCCACGTCGGAGCGGGCGGGCAGCTCCTCGACGGGCGTGCGCTGGAGCACCGCGCCGGTCTTGACGCGCCGCTCGCGCAGCGGCGGCAGCGTCGCGCCGGCGACGCCACGCTTGACGGCCATGAACGAGTCCATCAGCCGCAGCCCCTCGAACGCGTCGCGCGCGTAGCGCACCTCGCCCTCGAACAGCTCGGCCAGGTCCTGCTCGACGTAGGCGCGGGTCAGGGCGGCGCCGCCGAGCAGGACGGGGTATCTCTCGGACAGGCCCCTGGAGTTCATCTCCTCCAGGTTTTCCTTCATGATGACCGTCGACTTCACCAGCAGCCCCGACATGCCGATGACGTCGGCCTTCTGCTCGTCGGCGGCCTCGAGGATGGCCGAGACCGGCTGCTTGATGCCGAGGTTGACGACCTGGTAGCCGTTGTTGGACAGGATGATGTCGACGAGGTTCTTGCCGATGTCGTGCACGTCGCCCTTGACGGTGGCCAGCACGATGCGGCCCTTCGACTCGCCCTCGACCCGGTCCATGTGGGGCTCGAGGTAGGCGACGGCGGCCTTCATGACCTCGGCCGACTGCAGCACGAACGGCAGCTGCATCTGCCCGGAGCCGAACAGCTCGCCGACCGTCTTCATGCCGTCGAGCAGCACGTCGTTGATGATCTCGAGGGCGGGACGCTGGTCGAGGGCGGTGTCGAGGTCGGCCTCCAGGCCCTTGCGCTCGCCGTCGATGATGCGCCGCTTGAGCCGCTCCCACAGCGGCAGCGCGGCCAGCTCCTCGGCCTTGCCGGCGCGCAGGGCGGCCGCGTCGACGCCCTCGAACAGCTCCATGAACCGCTGCAGCGGGTCGTAGCCCTCGCGGCGGCGGTCGTAGACCATGTCGAGCGCGACCTGGCGCTGCTCGTCGGGGATGCGGGCCATCGGCAGGATCTTGGAGGCGTGCACGATGGCGGAGTCGAGCCCGGCGTTGACGCACTCGTTGAGGAACACCGAGTTGAGCACCATGCGGGCGGCCGGGTTGAGGCCGAAGCTGATGTTGGACAGGCCCAGCGTGGTCTGCACGCCCGGGTAGCGGCGCTTGAGCTCGCGGATGGCCTCGATGGTCTCCAGGCCGTCGCGCCTGGTCTCCTCCTGGCCGGTGGCGATGGGGAAGGTCAGGCAGTCGACGATGATGTCCTCGACCCGCATGCCCCAGTTGGCGGTCAGGTCCTCGACGAGGCGGCTGGCCACGCGCACCTTCCACTCGGCGGTGCGGGCCTGGCCCTCCTCGTCGATGGTGAGCGCGACGACGGCCGAGCCGTGCTCGCGTACGAGGCGCATGATCTTCTGGAAGCGGGAGTCGGGGCCGTCGCCGTCCTCGTAGTTGACGGAGTTGACCGCGGCGCGCCCGCCGAGCATCTCGAGACCGGCCTGCAGCACCGCGGGCTCGGTCGAGTCGAGCATGATCGGCAGCGTGGACGCGGTGGCGAACCGGAACGCCAGCTCCTTCATGTCGGCCACGCCGTCGCGGCCGACGTAGTCGACGCACAGGTCGAGCATGTGGGCGCCGTCGCGGGCCTGGTCGCGGGCCGTCTCGACGCAGTCGTCCCAGTGGCCCGCCAGCATGGCCTCGCGGAAGGCCTTGGAGCCGTTGGTGTTGCAGCGCTCGCCGATGGCCAGGTAGGAGGTGTCCTGGCGGAACGGGACCGTCTGGTAGAGCGAGGACGCGCCCGGCTCGGGGTGCGGCCGGCGCGGCGCGACCTGCTTGCCGCGGACGCGCTCGACGACCTGGCGCAGGTGCTCGGGCGTGGTGCCGCAGCAGCCGCCGACCAGCGACAGGCCGTAGTCGCGGGTGAAGGTGCCGTGCGCGTCGGCCAGCTCCGGCGCGCTCAGCGGATAGTACGCGCCGTCGGCCGTCAGCACCGGCAGGCCGGCGTTGGGCATGCAGGAGAGCTTGAGCCGCGAGTGGCGGGCGAGATAGCGCAGGTGCTCGCTCATCTCGGCGGGGCCGGTCGCGCAGTTGAGGCCCACGACGTCGACGCCGAGCGGCTCGATCGCGGTCAGCGCGGCGCCGATCTCGGAGCCGAGCAGCATCGCGCCGTTGGTCTCGATGGTCACCTGCGCGATGATCGGGATGTCGCGGCCGGAGTCTTCGATGGCCCGCTTGGCGCCGATGACGGCGGCCTTGACCTGGAGCAGGTCCTGGCAGGTCTCGATGATCAGCGCGTCGGCGCCGCCCGCGATCAGGCCCGCGGCGTTGTCGCGGTAGGCGTCGCGCAGGACGGCGTAGGGCAGGTGGCCGAGCGTCGGGAGCTTGGTGCCGGGGCCCATGGAGCCGAGCACGAAGCGCGGCTGCTCGGGCGTGGACCAGTGGTCGGCGGCCTCGCGGGCGATCCTGGCCCCCGCCTCGGAGTATTCGAAGACGCGGTCGGAGATGTCGTATTCGCCGAGGGCGGCGAGGTTGGCGCCGAACGTGTTGGTCTCGACGCAGTCGACGCCGACGGCGAAGTAGGCGTCGTGGACGCCGCGCACGATGTCGGGCCTGGTGACGTTGAGCACCTCGTTGCAGCCCTCGTGACCGTGGAAGTCGTCGAGCGTCGGGTCCTGGGCCTGGAGCATCGTGCCCATCGCCCCGTCGGCCACGATGACGCGCTGGGACAACACTTCTCGGAAGGACGGGGAGATGCTCATGGGGTAGAGCTTATCGGGTGCGCCTCGAGCCCTACTCGCAAGCGGCCCGTACGCCCGTTCGCTTTGGGCGCCAAATCGGGGCCTCCAGGGGCTGGAGCCTCCGGTCTGCGGGACCCGGGCGAGCCTGGGGTGAGGGCCGGGCGCTATCGTACCGACTGTCAATTGAACGCCGCGTCCAATTGGGGGTCTCCGTGACCTACCGCACCGTGCTCGTCGGCACCGACGGCTCGTCCTCCTCCTTCCGCGCCGTCTCCGCGGCGGCGTCCCTGGCCGCGGCGACCGGCGCCACCCTGGTCCTGGCCTGCGCGTACCTGCCGATGCGGGAGAGCGAGCGCGCCGCGGCCGCCGACCGGCTGGGCGACCTCGCGTACAAGGTGAGCGGCTCCACCCCCGCCGACGACGCCCTGCGGGCGGCGCGCGGGCACGCCGTGGCGGCCGGGGCCTCCGACGTGGTCCTGGCCGCCGAGCAGGGGGACGCCGTGGACGTGCTCGTCTCGCTGGCCGCCCGGCACCGCGCCGACCTGCTCGTGGTGGGCAATCGCGGGCTCAACAGCCTGGCCGGGCGGCTGCTCGGCTCGGTACCGTCCGCGGTCTCCCATCGCGCCGCCTGCGACGTCCTGATCGTCCACACGACCGACGGCCGCTGACCGGCCCCTTCCGCTTCCTCCCCTTTACGCGCACGCGCGCGCGAGGCGCTGGGCCGGCGTTACCGGCTTCCTCCTGGGCACCTGCACGCGAGGGGCTGGGCCGCCGTTACCGGCTTGCCAGGCACGTGCCGCGTGGCGCAGGGGGCGTGCGGCGCGGTTCCAGGGTCGCCGGCAGCGCGGCGCACGTCCCCGATTGACGCAGGTGGCACGGTTCGCGGCCACCGGGGACGCGGAGCGCGTAGATCACGTATGCGCCGTAGCGGTAGATAGGTGGCCACAGGGGGCATATCTGGCGCATAGAACGGCACATTGCACACAAGGCGCACCAACCGCACCGGACGCAAGCCTCACAAAGGGCGCATCCGGCTCAGAGCGCGCGCATGGCACCGAGGGTGCGGAGTGCGGAGGCGAAGGGAATGCGGAGGCGCTTGAGGGCGGGAGGCAACGGAGGGCGCAGGCGCTGGAGGTACTGCGGGCGCGATGGAACGCATCGGCAAGAGATGAGGATGCACAGGGCGCAGGAGGCAGGCACGGAGCGTGGAGATGGGGATGCGCACGGTGTGGGAATGCGAGAGGCGGGCGGGTGTGGGAGTGCTGGAGGGGTTGCGGGGGCTGGAGGCGGGATAAGGGTGCAGGAGGTATGGGTGACGAGGCGGTGCAGGGGTTTGCGGCGGGTGGGGTGGCGGGCTGGGATGGGCGATGGGGAGGCGCGGTGAGGTTCCCTGAGGGGACGGGGATGGCGCGTTCGGGCTTGAGAGGCGGGTCGCGCGTTCGCGGGGAGATCGGTGACGCCGAGCACTCCCGACCGCATAGGCTTAGCGAGACGATGGAGAGAGGAGGCGACACGTGATAGAGCTCGAAAGGCTCCCCGAGCTCGTAGACCCGGTGCTCATCGCCGCGTTCGAGGGGTGGAACGACGCGGGCGAGGCCTCCAGCGGTGTGATCGCCCATCTCGAGTCCGCCTGGAAGGCCGAGCCGCTGATCGCGCTCGACCCGGACGACTACTACGACTTCCAGGTCACCCGCCCCGTCGTGGAGATGGGCGAGGGGCTGACGCGTTCGATCGTGTGGCCGACGACGCGACTGCTGCGCGCCCGCCCGCCGGGCGTGGAGCGCGATGTCGTGCTGCTGCGCGGCATCGAGCCCAACATGCGCTGGCGCTCCTTCTGCGCCGACATCATCGAGATCTGCCGCGAGCTGGGCATCGAGCTGGCCGTGATGCTGGGCGCGCTGCTCAACGACTCGCCGCACACCCGGCCCGTGCCCATTCTGGGGGGCGCGACGGACGAGGCGCTGGCCCGTTCGACCAACCTGGAGCTGAGCCGCTACGAAGGCCCGACCGGGATCGTCGGGGTGCTGCAGCACGCGTTCGGCGAGGCGGGGCTGGACGCCATCTCGCTGTGGGCGTCGGTGCCGCACTACGTCGCCCAGCCGCCCAACCCGAAGGCGACGCTCGCGCTGCTGCGCCGCCTGGAGGACGTGCTGGAGATCCCCATGCCCCTGGGCGACCTCGACGAGGAGGCCCGCGCGTGGGAGCGCGGCGTCGACGAGCTGGCCTCGCAGGACAGCGAGGTGGCCGAGTACGTCAAGGAGCTGGAGGAGCGCAAGGACGCCGCCGAGTTGCCCGAGGCCAGCGGCGACGCGATCGCGGCCGAGTTCGAGCGCTACCTGCGCCGCCGGGACCGGGATACTGACAGCTAATCCTCAGGGATAAAAACCGCGAAATTTTCGGGATTTCGAGTAATAATCGGGGCCGTACAAGATTGCACCAAGTCAGGGCTCCAGATTCAAACCGGATAAATCCAGAAAAATCCCCTCGGCTTCGCGCCGTGATGCCTACTCAACTAACCGCGCACGTTAGGCACGCCATGGCGACTTCCCATGTTGACCCGCACCAGAGAAGTCAGGACACCAGGCGCCGCATCCTCGAGATGGCCGTCTCCCTCCGGGAGGACCGCACCGGCGGCTCCGTGGACCACTTCCTCGCGCTCCTGCAGGACCGCCTTCCGCTCTGGCTGAGCATTCTTCACGATCTCTCCTATCGCATCGGAAAAGGGTGCGTAGCGGACAACCTTCTCCCCGTTGCCCGAGCGGGCATTGATTACTACATCGACGTACAGAGCGCGGCACTTCCCGCATTCACCTCGCCCACCGTGACGGTCCGCTTCCGCGAGGCCGTCCGCGACACGGGGCTCGGGCCGCGCACCGAAGTCGCGCCGCTGGCCGCGTACCTGGCGGCGGAGCAGCGCCTCGGCCGGATCGGGCCCGAGGTGGACCCGGAGGCCAGCGCGCGACTGCTGATCGCGGGCTGCTTCCACCGGGCCTACCTCGAGATGTTCGTCGGCGCCGACGCCGGCCCGACACTGGAGGACAGCGCTCGCGAGATCGTCCGCGAGCTGCGCCTCGATCCCGTCCCCGCCTGACAGCGACAGCACCTCGGCCCCGCCCGCGGCGATCCCGCGGGCGGGGCCGAGGCGTTCGCGCGCACAGACGCTTGTCGCCGCCACCGCGGGCGTGAGCGCCGCCCTGGTCATCCACCACTTCGGCAGCAAGGAGAAGCTGCGGGGCGTCTGCGACGACCATGTGCTCGGGGTGCTGGTACGGCGGGCGCACGAGGCCGGCACGCCCGGCCTGCTGGGCGAGTTCATGGCGAACCCGGAGGAGTACCAGCTCCAGGTGCGCTACATGGTCCGGGCGATCGAGGAGGACACCCCCGCCGCGGGCAGGTTCGTCGACACGCTGGTGGCCGAGTCGGAGACGATCCTGCGGGCCGGGATCGCCGAGGGTTCGGTGCGGCCGTCCTCGGACGTTCGGGCGCTGGCCGTGTTCACCGTGCTGACCGGCCTCGCCACGCTGACCATGGCGCCGCCCCTGACGCGCGCGCTCGGGCACGACCGCTTCGGCCCCGAGGTCCTGCGCCGGATGACGCTGCCCACGCTGGAGCTCTTCACCCACGGCCTGTACGCGGACGACGCGCCGCTGAAGGCGGCCCGGACCGCCTGGGAGGCCGCTCGAGAGAACAGGGATGGATGACCGATGACCACCGCGCTTCCCGCTCTGACCCCGTTGCAGAACACCCTGTGGCTGACGCTGTGCGGCAGGGCGCTCGACAACCGCCTGCCCCACCCCGTCCTGGGCGACCGGATGGCCGACGAGATCGTCCGCGAGGTCGGCTACGACTACGGCAGGCTCCGCATCCCCTCCTCCAGCGCCCTCTACATCGCGCACCGGGCCAGGAAGCTGGACGAGATCGCCCAGCGCTTCCTCACCCGCCACCCCGGCGCGATCGGCCTGGACCTGGGGGCCGGCCTCGACAGCCGGGCGCTGCGCATCGCCCCGCCGCCCACCGCCGAATGGCACGACGTCGACTTCCCCGAGGTCGTCGAAGCCCGGCGGCAACTGCTGCCGGATGGCGCCAGGCCCCACGACCTCGCCGCGGACGTCACCGACCCCGCGTGCCTGGACGGCCTGCCCTCCCACCGGACGGCGGTGATCGTCGCCGACGGGCTGATCGCGTTCCTCTTCCTGGAGGAGCTGATCGCGCTGGTCAACCGCCTCGTCGGCCACTTCCCCACCGGCGAGATCGCCTTCAACGGCTACAGCAGGTTCGCCGCGTGGGCCCAGAAACGGGTCGCCGTCGGCGGAACGTCGCCGGCCTCTCCAGGTTCCCCGGCCTCGACGACCCCCGGGAGCCCGAACACTGGCACCCCAGGCTGAAGCTGGTCAAGGAGATCCTGATGACGCGGGAGCCCGAGGTGGCCGGGTTCCCGGCGTGGCTGCGGCTGATGAACCGCCTGACCGCGCCCAGCGCGGCGCTGTCGCGGAAGGGGAACGTGGTTCTCCACCACCGCTTCTAGGGCTAGACTGATTGTCAGTTACACTGACGATCTGGAGAGCTGACCATGATTCTGATCACCGGCGGGCTGGGCTTCATCGGCACGCACACCACCCAGGCCCTGCTCGACCTCGGCGAATCCTGCGTGCTCGTCCAGCGCAGGCCCGCCGTGCTGCCCGAGAGGTTCGCGAACGCGCCCGTCGCCGTCGAGCAGGCCGACCTCACCGACGAGGCCGCCCTCCTGGCGATCGGCGAGCGGCACAAGATCACCGGCATCGTGCACCTCGCCGGCTCCATCCCTTGGCCGCCCGGCGCGTACCAGCCCCTGGAGGGCGCAGACAAGTCCGTCCGCAGCCTCCTGAACGTCTTCCGCGCCGCGAGCGAGTGGCAGGTGACGCGGCTCGGCCTGGCCAGCACGATCGGCGTGTACGGCGGCGTCACCGGCGACGGCGCGCTCAAGGAGGACCTCCCCCTGCCGATGACCTCACCCCACCCCATCCCGGCGTTCAAGAAGATCGGCGAGCTGCTCGGCGACCATCTGGCCGGCGCCATGGGCCTCGACGTGGTCCACTACCGCATCGGCGCCATCTGGGGCCCGCTCGGCCACGTCCGGTCGCCGTTCTTCGCCGCGCCCCAGCTCGTGCACGCGGCCGCCCGCGGCGCCGAGCCCGACCTGTCCGCGCTGCGCGCCGGCGCGTACGCGCAGGACGGCATCGACCTGTGCTACGTCAAGGACTGCGGCCGCGCCCTGGCCCTGCTCCAGCTCGCGGACCGGCTGACGCACCGCACGTACAACGTGGCCTCCGGGAGGGCGACGACCAACGGCGAGGTCGCCGCGGCGATCAGGAAGCTCGTCCCCGACGCCCGGGTCGGCCTCCCGGAGGGCCGCGACCCCGCCGCGCGGAACACCTGGCTCGACATCACCCGCCTGCGCGAGGACACGGGATACGAGCCCGCCTACGACACCGAGCGGGCGGTCGCGGACTACCTCGCCTGGCTGCGCGCCGGGAACGAGCGTTAGGCGCTCAGCCTCCCAGGGCGGCCAGGCGGCACACCGTACCGTCGATGACCTGGGTGTACACGGCCTCGGTCAGCTCGGCCACGCGCGGCCAGCCGTACCGCTCGCGGGCCCTGAGCGCCCCGGCGGCGGCGAGCTCCGCCCGCCTGCCCGGGTGGTCGAGCACGTCGCTCAGCGCCCTGGCCAAGGCGCGCAGGCGGCGCGGCGGCACCAGGACGCCACAACCGGCGACCGTGTCCAGGTGTCCCCCGACCGCCGAGGCCACGACGGGGACGCCGCACGCCATCGCCTCGATCGACACCATGCCGAACGGCTCGTACCAGGGCACCGCCACCAGGACGTCGGCCGAGCGCATGAGCGCCGGCACGTGCTCGCGGGGCACGCTGCCGATCACGTGGACGCGGCGTTCGAGCCCGTACGCCCGCGCCAGCTCGTACAGCCTGACCGCCTCCTCGTCGTCCTCGAGGCCGCCCGCGATCACCAGGTCGGCGTCCGGGATCCGGCGCAGCGCCCTGATCACGGTGTCCACGCCCTTGCGCGGCACCAGCCTGCCGATGCTGAGGATCAGCTTGCCGCCCGTGCGCGGCGCCACCGGCCCGTCGGGGCGGAACACCGACAGGTCCACTCCGCACGGCACGACCGCGATGCGCCGCTCGGGGACGCCCATCGCGCGCAGTTCGGCCACCTCGTCGCCGCAGGTGGCCAGCACGGCGTCGGCGCGCCTGCCGATCGCGCGCTCGGTGTCGATCCGGTGGGCGGGGCTGGTGTCGGCGTCGCCCTGCCAGCGCCGCTTGACGGTGCCGAGCGCGTGGAACGTCTGCACCACCGGCACCCCGTCGGCGGCCTGCAGCGCCGCCTGCCCGCTCATCCAGAAGTGGGCGTGGACGACGTCCGGGGGGCTCGCGGCCCAGCGGTCGGCCAGGCGCTCGGTGAACTCGGCCATGTACGGGGGCAGTTCGTCCTTGGGGAGGGGGACCGGCGGCCCGGCCGTGACGTACTCGACCGTGACGCCCGGCGCCATGGTCACCGACTCGGGCTGCCGCTCGGACGTGCGCCGGGTGTGGACGACGATCGTGTGCCCGCGCCCGGCCAGCGCGCGGGCGAGTTCGGCGACGTGGACGTTCTGGCCGCCGGAGTCGACGCCGCCGACCGCCGCCAGCGGGTCCGCGTGCTCGGAGATGAGATCGACCTTCACTGCGTGAGCTCCCTTACTGCCTTGACCACCTGCTCGCTTGTCACGTGGGACAGGCACGGGTGCCCGGGCACCGGACAGGCGCGGGCCCTGCTTGCGCGGCAGGGCGCCTCCTGATCTCCGAGCAGCACCGTGGGCACGCCGTACGGAGCCCACCGCGCCGCGGGGACGACGGGGGCGAACAGGCTCACGACCGGCGTGCCGACCGCGGCGGCCAGGTGCGCGGGGCCGGTGTTGCCGGCCACGAGCACGCAGGCGCCGTCGATGACGGCGGCGAGTTCGGCGAATGTGGTCACACCGCCGAGATCGACGGCGACGTCGCCGGCCACGTAGGCGGTGAGGTCGCGTTCGTTGCCGGTCACGACGACCCGGTGTCCGTCCTGCACCAGCTCCCGTACGGTCCGCCGATGGCGTTCGGCCGGCCAGGTCCGTGCGGGGGCCGATGCCCCTGGGTGCACCACGACGTACGTGCCTTTGCTACCGGCATCGGCGCCGGCACCAAGCAGGTGCCCCAAATTTCCGGCGATATCCGGCAACGGCCGCTGAACAGCGAGTTTGCCGTCATCGCCCTTCGGCAGTTCGAACCCGGCCGCCCTGGCGACCCCCAGCATCCGCTCCGCCTCGGGCACGTCGACGCTCTCGTCCACGACGTGCCGGACGTCCAGGAGCGAGCCGGGGTAGTCGTTGCTGATGGCGGCGATCCTGCGGACGCCGGCCAGCCTGAGCAGCAGGGCCAGCGGGAGCGCCGACTGGTGGAACGAGGTGAGGATCACCGCCTCGTCGACGCCCGAGAGCCGGCCGACGAGGTCGGCCGCCTGCCCCTTGGTGACGGGCGGCGGCGCGAGGTCGATCCACGGGGCCCGCCATTCGATCACCCGGTCCACGCCGGGCAGCAGCTCGGCGGCCGCGCTGCCGCCCGGGCCGGCCAGGAAGACGAGCTCGCGGGCCAGCGTGCGCACGGCCCTGACGGCGGGCCCGGCCAGCAGCACGTCGCCGGCGCCGTCCAGCCGGGCCACCAGCACCCGGCCCCGGTCGTCCCGGCCACGATGGCTCGCGGCGCGCACGGCCGCCCTCCTGGTCGACGCGCGCGGGACGGTTCTCATCCTCCGGCGCGGGGTCGTGCCGCACAGCACCGCTCCCGGCATGCGACCGTTCACCGCCGCCTGCGCTCGCGGGCACCAGGTGGCGGCCGGATCGTGGAAGATCGCGTCGATGCCGAGAAACCTCATCGTTCCCCCTCAGAGGCTGGGAACCGCTACCGAGCGGAGCGATGCTCAAACCTTCCCCATGGCATTGAGCTGTGCAAACAGGAGAAACGGCCTGGAGTTGGTCACGTTGGGTAGTTGTTTGCCTGGTCAGGCGCCGGGTAGCTGGCGGACACGCGACGGAGGTGGAAGGTGTTCGAAAAGCGACGTCCCGGCGCGGTGCTCTTCGACCGGGACGGGACCTTGATCAGGGACGTGCCGTACAACGGTGACCCGGACCTCGTCGAGCCCATGCCGGGCGCGGTGGAGGCGGTGGCCAGGCTCAGACGGGCCGAGGTGCCGGTGGCCGTGGTCACCAACCAGTCCGGCGTGGCCAAGGGCCTGCTGTCCCCGGACGACATGGACCAGGTGAACGCCCGGGTGGAGGAGCTGCTGGGCCCGTTCGACGCGTGGGCGATCTGTGTGCACGACGACGCCGACGGCTGCACCTGCCGCAAACCGGCGCCCGGCCTCGTGATCAGAGCCGCCGCCGTGCTTGACGTCAGCCCCCGCGACTGCGTGGTCGTGGGGGACATCGGCAGGGACATGGAGGCGGCCAGGGCCGCCGGGGCCAGGGGCATCCTGGTCCCCACTCCGCAGACCCGGCAGGAGGAGATCGTGCAGGCCGCCGAGGTCGCGGACGACCTGATCGACGTCGTCGACCTCGTGCTCAGCGACGCCGAGGCGCCGGTGCCGGCCATCAGCGCGCCGTGGGCCCGCGCTCTGGGTTGGAGCCGCTGGTGAGCCGGGAGGTATGAGAGCAGGTCGGCTGGGTAGGCGCGAGCAGCATGATGATGCTCGACTGGACCCGCAGGGCCGCCTGCCTCGACCTGGACCCGGAACTGTTCTTCCCGATCTCGATGGAAGGGCCGAGCCAGTCGCAGGCCGAGCGGGCCAAGCATGTGTGTGCCGGCTGCCCCGTACGTGAGCCTTGCCTGGAGTACGCGCTGACCACGCGGCAGGCGCACGGCGTGTGGGGCGGCACCGATCCGCAGCAGCGCAGGGAACTCGTCGTGCGCTCGGCCGCCTGACCGGCCTCCCGGCTCAACCGGGCAGGACCGTCCAGCCGGGCAGGACCGCTCAACCGGGCAGGACCGCTCAGCCGGGCAGGACCGCTCAACCGGGCAGGACCGCTCAGCCGGGCAGGGCCGCTCAACCGGGCAGGACCGCTCAGCCGGGCAGGGCCGCCGCGAGGAAGCGCTCCCGCTCGGTCGCCTCCAGGTGGTCGCTGAACAGCACGCCGTCGAGATGGTCGACCTCGTGCTGCAGCACCCTGGCCAGCACCCCCAGCGCGCGGACCGTCACAGGCTTGCCCAGCATGTCGCGGCCACGCGCTGTGACCATGTAGGAACGTTCCAGTGGCCACCACACCCCGGGCGCCGACAGACACGCCTCGTCGGCCGTGATCCGCCGCTCCGACAGCTCGAGGCGGGGGTTGACCAGATGGCCGGACTTGCCGTCGTAGGAGTAGACCACCACCCGGACCGGCTCGCCCACCTGCGGCGCCGCCAGGCCCGCGCGGCCGGCGCCGGCGCGCATGGTGACGGTCAGCGACTTGACCAGGCGCCGCAGCTCCCTGTCGAAGTCCTGCACCGGCTCCGCGACCGAACGCAGCACCGGATCGTCGAACGTGCGAATAGGCCGGACCGTCACCCGCAACTCCCCCATAGGCCACGTCGTCACCGTTGACGTTTCCCGCGACCGCGCCTCGCCAATCCCTGGAGACCTGGCTTGTAGCACAGCGGTAACAGAGGAGACCCGTGGGTGAAACCACCCGAAAGCAGTATCGGAGGGTGATCTCACTTGCGTCACACGTGCCTGTGATGCCTGGCCGGGTGCTCGGGGCCCGGCCAGGCATCTTCGACTACCTGGAGGTGCCGGCATGAGCGTGCTTGCCCTTGAGGGCGGGTCTTCCCCGGAGACGGCCCCCGACGCCCTGTCGGGCTTCACGGTCGGCGTGACCGCGACGAGGCGGCGCGAGGAGTTCGGCGCGCTGCTGGAGCGGCGCGGCGCCCGGGTGGTCAGCGCCCCCGCGATCCGGCTGGTCCCGCTGGCCGAGGACGCCGACCTGCTCGCCGCGACCCGGCTCAGCCTGGCCGAGCCGCTCGACGACGTGGTGGTCACCACCGGCGTCGGCTTCCGCGGGTGGATGGCCGCCGCCGAGGGCTGGGGCCTGTCGTCCGACCTGGGCGAGCACCTGGCGAACGCGCGTCTGCTGACCCGCGGCCCCAAGGCCAGGGGTGCGGTACGCGCCGCCGGGCTCAACGACCACTGGACGCCCGCCACCGAATCGTGCGAGGAGGTCAAGCAGTACCTCCTCGACCAGGACCTGCGCGGGCGGCGCATCGCGGTGCAGCAGCACGGCGAGCCGCTCAGCGACTTCGTGGCGGACCTGCGCCGAGCAGGGGCCGAGGTGATCGAGATCCCGGTCTACCGGTGGCTGCCGTACCGCGACATCTCGCCGCTGCGCCGCCTCATCAGCCAGACCATCTCCGGTTCCGTGGACGCGGTGGCCTTCACCAGCGCGCCCGCCGTGCACGCGATGCTGGGCGCGGCCCGCGCCGAAGGGCTGGAGGAGTCGCTGCTGGCGGCGTTCAGCGGGACGGTCGTGGCCGCCTGCGTCGGGCCCGTCACCGCCGAGCCGCTGACCTCGCGCGGCGTGCCGACGCTGCAGCCCGAACGTTCGCGCCTCGGCGCGCTGGCCCGCGCCCTGGCCCGGCACCTGCCCGAGCACGGGGTGACCCGGCTCCTGGCGGGCGACCACCGGCTGGAGATCCGCGGTCACGCGGTGGTGGTGGACGGTGAGCTGCGCCCGCTGCCCCCGGCCCCGATGGCGGTGCTCAAGCGCCTGGCCGACAAGCCGGGTCACGTGGTGTCCCGCGCCGATCTGCGTACCGTGCTGCCCGGCAGCATCGCCCGCGACTCGGCCGAGCACGCGGTGGAAATGGCGATCACGCGGCTGCGGCGGGCGCTCGGGCCGAGCGGGATCGTCGAGACGGTGGTCAAGCGCGGCTACCGGCTCGCCTGCCAGTACGAGGCGGGGCTGTGATCGAACGCACGCCCACACTCGTCCTGGCCGCGCACGGCACGCGGAGTGCGGCCGGGGAGTCGACCCTGTCGGCCCTGGCGGAGACGGTCAGGAGGGCCCGTCCCGGGCACCGGGTCGAGCTGAGCTACCTCGAGATCAGCTCGCCCCTGCTGTCCGACGTGCTGCCCGCCGTCCGCGGGCCCGTGGTCGTCGTCCCGCTGCTGCTGGCGGGCGGCTACCACGCCCACATCGACCTGCCGGAGGTCATCGCCTCCCGCCGACCCGACGCCGTGATCGCCGGCTGGCTGGGGCCGCACCGGCTGCTGACGTCCGCGCTGGTCCGCAAGCTGGCGCGCGCCGGGCTGCGCGCCACGGACGCGGTCGTGCTCGGGGCCGCGGGCTCCTCCGACCCCTCCGCCCTCGCCGACGTCCGCGCCGCCGCCCACCGGCTCGCCGTACGCCTGGCCCGGCCGGTCACGGCCGCCTTCGCCTCGGCCGGCTCGCCGTCCCTGGAGGAGGCCATGGAACGGCTCGGCTCGACCCCGGCCGCCCGGGTGGCCATCGCCTCGTACGTGCTCGCGCCGGGCCACTTCCACGACCGGCTGGCGGCGGCGGGGGCGGGGCTGGTGAGCGACCCGCTGGGGCCTGATCCGGACGTGGCGGCCCTCATCTGGCACCGCTACGACACCGCCCTCGCCCGGCGCCACAGGCTCGCCCGGCATTCACCCGGCCTGCACCGGGCGTCCTTGTAACGGAGGCTGCGGCTTTTCGGCGGGCTGCGGCTCCAGCCAAGCGCGCCCTCCGGCGCCGTTCCCGGCGAGGTGCGACCTCCGGCGGAGCGCGCCCTCCGGCGCCGTTGCCGACGCGGCGCGTTGCCGGCGAGGTGCGGTTCCCACCGAGGTGCGGCCTCCAGCGGCGCCTGCCCTCCAGCGCAGGTCCCGGCGACGTGCGGCGTGCGGTTTCCGGCGGGGCCTGCCCTCCGGCGCGGCGGACGGCAGGCACTAAGCCGGGAGGTGCGGGGTGATGTGGGGTGCATGGCGTTCCCGGCCCGGAGCGCTGTTGCGGGCGGGCGAGGGTCCTCAAGGCCCGACGCCCGCGAAGCGCCGTCAGCCCGACGGCTCCGCAGCACCGTTGGCACGGCACCCGCGGAGCGCCGTCAGAGTGCGACACCCCGCCGAGCGCCGTTCACGCCCGACGATCCCGCAGAAACGCGCCGAACCAGGCACCTCACCGAGCGCGGTGAATTCGAAGGCCCCGGAGAAGCGCCGCCGAAACCCGGCATCCCACCGAGCGCGGCGAATTCGACGGTCCCAAGAAGGGCCGTTGAACCCGGCACCCCGCCGAGAGCGCCGTCAGATCCGGCGCTCGCAGGCCGGCGTCAGAGGGCGACGCCCAGGAGGGCGTCCGTGAGGTCGCGGACCAGGGCGGGGGCGTCGGGGTCGGGGCCGCCCTGGGTGAGGGCCTCCTCCGCCCAGGCGTCGATGGCGGTCAGGGCGGCCGGGGAGTCGAGGTCGTCGGCCATCCGGGCGCGTACCGTGGCCAGCAGTTCGTCGGCGCGCGGCCCCGAGGGCAGCGCCACCGCCGCGCGCCACCGCGCCAGCCGCCGCTCGGCGTCGGCCATCAGGGACGGGACGTACTCCCAGTCCGCGCGGTAGTGCCGGGCCAGCAGCACCAGCCGGATCGCCATCGGGTCGTGGGCCACCCGGAGCCTGGACACGAACACCAGGTTGCCCTTGGACTTCGACATCTTCTCGCCGTCCAGCGCCACCATGCCCGCGTGCGTGTAGAACTTGGCGAACGGCCACTCGCCGGTGAGGGCGTGTCCCTCGGAGGCGCCGCACTCGTGGTGCGGGAAGATCAGGTCCGAGCCGCCGCCCGCCACGTCGTAACCGCCCCCCAGGCTGTCCAGGGCGATCGCGGTGCACTCGATGTGCCATCCGGGCCGCCCCCGGCCCAGCGGGGAGTCCCAGGCGGGCTCTCCGGGCCGCTCGGCCCGCCACAGCAGCCAGTCGAGGGGGTGCCGCTTGCCCGCCCGGGCGGGGTCGCCTCCGCGTTCGGCGAACAGGGCCAGCATCTGCGCCTCGTCGTAGCCGGACACCTGCCCGAACTTGGGCGCGTCGGACACGCTGAAGTAGACGTCGCCGTCCAGGACGTACGTGACGCCCTTGGCCGACAGCCTGGAGATCAGCTCGGCCACCCGGCCGACGACCTCGGTGACGCCCACGTACTCGCGGGGCGGCAGGATCCGCAGCGCCTCCATGTCGCCGCGGAACAGCTCGATCTCCCGCTCGGCCAGCTCCCGCCAGTCGACGCCGGTCTGCTCGGCCCGCTCCAGTAGCGGGTCGTCCACGTCGGTCGCGTTCTGCGTGTAGTGGACCTCGTGACCCGCGTCACGCCACATCCGGCCGACGAGATCGAAGGCGTGGTAGGTGTTGGCGTGGCCGAGGTGGGTGGCGTCGTAGGGGGTGATGCCGCAGACGTACATCCTGGCGGTCGGCCCCGGATCGCTCTGCCTCACCTGATTGGCCGAGGTGTCATAGAGACTCAGCGGAATGCTCTCACCTGGGAGCTTTGGAACGTTCTGGGCAGCCCACGATCTCATGTGTTTGAGCCTATCTGTCCCGATCAGCGGTCAGGTCAGTGAACTCGTACGTCACGTCCTGCGGCGAGAGTGAGACCTCCATCACCGACAGGGACGCGAAGACCCGGCCGTCGGGGAGCTCGTGCCGGACGATGAGCGCGCCGGGGTCGGCGGACGGCTCCGCCTTGATGAGCTCGCTCCAGGTCTCGCTCTCGAACCTGGGCAGGTAGACGACGACCCGTTCGCTCGCCGGGTCCAGGCCCGTGTTCACGATCATGCTGATGCCGTCGGGCAGGTCGGTGGTGGTCAGCCGGTCGCCGTCCCAGCTGAACATGCGGATCCGCGCCAGGTCGGCGAGCACCAGGTGGAAGGGGTCGTAGCGGGTCAGGCCGGGGCCGGGTGGCCCGCCCGTGAACGCGGCTCGCAGCGCCAGGTCGCCACGCGAGAGCCGGTCCGTCTCCGGCGCGGGCCGGCCACGCCCGTTGAGCAGCGCGGCGGCGCGGCGGGCCGCCGGGTTGACGGCCAGCCAGGTGCCGCCGGCCTTGAGGTCGCGCCCGCCGACCACGCCCGGATATTCCGGCCAGTGCTCGCCCGGCGCCTCCCACGGGCGGTCGGTGAACTCGTCTCTGACGCCCATGAGGGTGAGCGTCCGCCCGGGTCTCACGATCAGCGTGCACATGGGGCAAAGGGTAATAAACGGGCTTCGGCCGCCGACAGGAGGGGGCGGGCCCCGAACGGGCCCGGGAACGGTTCAGATGGGGGGCCAGGGGATGGCGGGCCAGCCCTCGGAGGGGTACGGGTGCACGCCGGTGTCGAGCAGCCGCCTGACCCGCTGCCAGGTGGCCTCGACCTCCTCCAGGGTCAGCAGCTCGCGCAGCCTGCGCCCGAGCGAGCCCGACTCGATGTCGCGCTCCAGTTTGGCCAGCACGGCCACCGCCTCGCGGGCGAGGGGCTTGCCGCGCCACTGCCAGAGCACGGTACGCAGCTTGTCCTCGGCGGAGAAGCAGACCCCGTGATCGACCCCGTAGACGTGCCCCGTGGGCAGCGGCAGCAGGTGGCCGCCCTTGCGGTCGGCGTTGTTGATCACCGCGTCGAAGACCGCCATCCGGCGCACCAGCGGGTTTCGGCTCTTGACCAGCCGCTGGAGGTCGACCTCGCGCTCGGTGTCGATCCACAGCTGGACCATGCCGGGCCCGAAGGGGCCGTCGCGGTAGACGGTGGGCGGCACGATGTTCCAGCCGGTCGCCTGCGAGACCTCGAACGCGGCCACCTCCCGGGCGGCCAGCGTGCCGTCGGGGAAGTCCCACAGCGGGCGCTCGCCGCGTACCGGCTTGTAGACGCAGGCGGCCGAGCGCGAGCCCAGCTTGACCGAGCAGTAGAGCGTCATGTTGGTGGCCTCGACGAGGCGGCCGGCCACCTCCAGCCGGCCGTCGCGCAGCAGCGCGAGAGCCTCATCCTCCTGTATGGACGGCGGTTGCCGGGACGGCTTGACGGCCGGTTCGCTCTCCGGAGCGGTCATGAAGCCGCCTCACCCCCGCGATATCCGTTGAGGCGCACGCAGACGTGCCCGGCAGCGTCGAGCGGCTGTCCGCACAGCGGGCACGGCGGTCGGCCCGCGGCGACGATCTCAAGGGCCCGCCGGGTGAAGGCGCGAGCGGCTCCCGCGCTGATGCGCACGCGCAGCACCGCGGGGTCGGCGGCCTCGACGTCTTCCTCGTCGACGACCTCCTGCGCCTCGATCACCACTTGCGACTTCTCCGCGTCCCAGGCCAGCGCCATGGTGCCCACGCGGAAGTCCTCCGAGAGGGGCACGTCGAGCGGCGCGTCGTCGGCCAGGTCGGCCGGGGCCAGCGCGGGCACGTGCGCGGTGCCCCCGCTCAGGCGCAGCACCTCGTCCAGCAACTCGTCGAGCCTGCCCGCGAGGGCGGCGACCTGCAACTTCTCCAGCGCCACCGTGGTCAGTCTGCCCTCGGCCCTGGCCTGCAGAAAAAAGGCGCGCGCGCCCGGCTGCCCCAGGGCACCGGCGACGAACCTCTCTGGTGGGTCGTAGTCGAAGACCGGCATACGCTGACCTTACGTGGTTCCGGGTCCGCCGCCGACGGCGGCATCGCTCCCGGTGATGTTTTCTCCCCCGTCTTTCTCCTCCGAATCCTCGGGAAGCCGCAATTCCCCCATATCGTTGAGCCTGAGAACAAAGGGGCGCAGGGGCGCATAGCGAATGATGGTGAGGGCCGCAGGATCGGCTGTTATCCGCTGAAAGTGATCGAGATGCAGGCCCAGAGCGTCCGCGACGATCGATTTGATCACGTCGCCGTGGCTGCAAACCAGGTAGACAGCCTTCTCCCCCAGGCGTTGATTCCACTCCCGGACCGCCGAGACCGCCCGGTGTTGCATACCGGCCAGGGACTCCCCTTCCGGAAATGTCACCGCACTGGGGTGCGCCTGCACCACCTGCCACAGCGGCTCCTTGGCGAGCTCCTTGAGCGGGCGGCCGGTCCAGCCGCCGTAGCCGCACTCGATGAACCGGTCGTCGACGAGCACGTCCATCCCGCGCCCGTCGGCGACCGCGTGGGCCGTCTCCCGGCAGCGTTCGAGCGGGCTGGAGACGACGGCGTCCAGCCTGACGCCCGCGACGCGGGCGGCCAGCGCCGCGGCCTGCGCCCGGCCGGCCTCGCTCAGATGCACCCCCGGCGTACGTCCGGCCAGCACCGGGCCGGTGAGGTCCGTCAGCCCGTGGCGGGCCAAAAGCAGCGTGGTCACCCGGCAAGTGTCGCAGGCGTGGATCACAACATCTCCACGCGGGCCGCCGCTGCCGCCCCGACCGCGACCCAACAGTGGTGCGGCAGCCCGATGAGCAGGTTTGTTGTTGGTAATCTGGCGGGATCATGGAGCAGCGCTATGTCGGCCGCAGCGGCCTGTCGGTGTCCCGGCTGGGGCTCGGCACGATGACCTGGGGGCGTGACACCGACGCCGACGAGGCGGCCGCCCAGCTCCGCACGTTCATGGACGCGGGCGGCAATCTCGTCGACACGGCCGACGTCTACACCGGTGGCGACTCCGAGCGGCTGCTGGGCCGGATGCTGCGCGACTCGGTGCCGCGTTCGGAGCTGGTGATCTCCACCAAGGCCGTGGTGACGCCGACCGGCCGCCGGCCGCGCGACGCCTCCAGGCGCCACCTGATCGCCGCGGTCGACGACTCGCTCAACCGGCTCGGGCTCGACTACGTCGACCTGTGGCAGCTGCACACCTACGACGCCGAGGTGCCCCTGGAGGAGACCATGGCCGCGCTCGACGCGATCGTCTCCTCCGGGCGCGCCGTCTACGCGGGCGTGTGCGACTACACCGGCTGGCAGCTGGCCGTCGCGGCGGTCACCCAGAAGATGATCCCCGGCCGCATCCCGATCACCTCGGCGCAGGCCGAATACTCGCTGCTGGCCCGCGAGCCCGAACGCGAGCTGCTGCCCGCCGCCGCCGAGCTGGGTGTTGGCGTGCTGGCCTGGTCGCCGCTGGGCCGCGGGGTGCTGACCGGGAAATACCGCACCGGCATCCCGGCCGACTCCCGGGCCGCCACCCCGCACTTCGCCGACTTCGTCCGGCCGTATCTGGATGAGCGCAGCCGCAGCGTCGTCGAGTCGGTCATGACCGCCGCCGACGGGCTCGGCGTCTCACCGCTGGCGGTCGCCCTGTCCTGGGTCCGCGATCAGCCGGGGATCTCCTCGGCCATCGTCGGAGCCCGTACGCACGCGCAGCTCACGGGGGCCCTGACGGCCGAGGACGTGGTGCTGCCCATAGAGATCCGAGATGCCCTCGATGACGTGTCGTCACCCGACTGACCCCTCGCCCCAGGAACGAGAGACCCCCTCGCGTATCACTAGTCGATACCGAATCGCAACTTTACCTGCCAAACGCCTGCGTCTCAGGTCCGATGTCCATAAAGATTTCCCCCGGAAGCGACGCGGGAGGGGACGGATGGGGACCAGGACCGCGATCTCGGCTGGAGTTCTCGCGGTGGCGCTGGCGGCCGTCCCAGGGGCCGCGACGGCCGCGACGGCCGACGCGCAGGACTGTACGCGCGACGGGGGCCTGCTGTCAGGGGTGACCAACACTCTGTGCGACGTGGTGAACACGCTCACCGGCACGGTCGACACCTTAACCGGCGGAACCACCGAAAAAGTGACGGACGGCGTCAACGACACCACCAACGAGGTGCTCGGCCGGGTCGGAGAGGTGGTGCCGACCACGAAGTCCACGCCCACCACCAGGTCCTCGCCGGCGCCCTCCACCTCCGCGACGGGGCAGGACGCCCCCTCGGACAGCGCCTGCCAGCCGGGGCTCGCCTGCGCGGGCGAGGACGCCACGCAGAAGCTCTCCCCCTCGCCCTCTCCCTCGCGCACGTCGCGCCCCCGCGAATGGGGCGTGGAGTCCCTGCCCAGCAAGCGGCCCACGGCGCCGGAGCAGCGGCCGCAGACCGTGGACACGGGGCGGCCGGTGGTCGAGAAGGAGACGAAGGTCGACACGGACGAGCCACGGGTGGACCTGCTGTGGCCCAATCCGTTCGCCCATGAGCTGACCCTGCCGATGCAGGACAAGCGGGTGGTACGGCCCAGCCCGCCCGCCTCGGACGTGCTGGGGACGGCGCTGACGATCGCGCTGCTGGGGTCGGCGGTGCTGGCCACGCGGATCGTCCAGCAGCGCCGGCAGCGCACGGAGCCGGTGGAGTCGATCCCCTTCGAACCGGCGCGCGCCGGCAGCGGCACCGGCACCGGGAACGGCCGTCACCGCCTGGCCTGACCGGCCCCGAGAGCGGCCCCGCGAACCAGGAAGCGGGGCCCCGCGACCCGCGAGACCCCGCACTGACCTCTGATCAGGCGCCTACGGCGTGGACACCGCCGTCCACGTGGACGATGTCGCCGGTCGTCGCCGGGAACCAGTCCGACATGAGGGCCACGCAGGCCTTGGCCGCCGGGATCGTGTCCGACAGGTCCCAGCCCAGCGGAGCCTTGTCCGGCCAGCTGTCCTCGAACTCCTTGAAGCCCGGGATCGACTTGGCCGCCATGGTGCGCAGCGGACCGGCCGCCACCAGGTTGACGCGGATGTTGTGCTGTCCCAGGTCGCGGGCGAGATAGCGGCTGCACGACTCCAGGCCCGCCTTGGCCACGCCCATCCAGTCGTAGACGGGCCACGCCTTCGTGGCGTCGAAGTCGAGGCCGACGACCGCCCCGCCCTCCTTCATGAGGGGCAGGCAGGCCACGGCGAGCGACTTGAACGAGTACGTCGACACGTGCAGGGCCGTGGCGACGTCCTCCCACGTGGTGTTGAGGAAGTTGCCGCCCAGCGCCGTCTGCGGGGCGAAGCCGATCGAGTGGACCACGCCGTCGAGGCCGTCCACGTGCTCGCCCACCCGCGCCGCGAGCGTGTCGAGGTGCTCGGTGTTCTGGACGTCGAGCTCCAGCACCGGCGCCGGCTTCGGCAACCGCTTGGCGATGCGCTCGACCAGGCTCAGCCGGCCGAACCCGGTGAGCACCACCGTGGCGCCCTCCTCCTGGGCCAGCTTGGCCACCGAGAACGCGATCGAGGCGTCGGTGAGCACGCCGGTCACGAGGATCCGCTTGCCTTCGAGAATTCCCACGTCAGTGCCCCATTCCGAGTCCGCCGTCGACCGGGATCACGGCCCCGGTGATGTAAGAGGCGTCGTCGCCGGCCAGGAAGCGTACGACGCGGGCCACCTCCTCGGGCGCCGCCTGCCGGCCGAGGGGGATGCGCGAGACGATCGCCTCCTGGTCGAGGTCGGCCGTCATGTCGGTGGCCACGAAGCCGGGCGCGACCACGTTGACCGTGATGTTGCGCGAGCCGTACTCGCGGGCCAGGGAGCGGGCGAAGCCGACCAGCCCGGCCTTGGAGGCGGCATAGTTGGCCTGGCCGGCCTGGCCGGTGAGGCCGACCACGGAGGAGATGAGGACGATCCGGCCGCGCTTGAGCTTCATCATCGGGCGGATGGCCCGCTTGGCCACGCGGTAGGCGCCCGTCAGGTTGGCGTCGATGACGTCGGTGAAGGTGTCCTCCTTCATCATCGCCAGCAGCGTGTCCTTGGTGATGCCGGCGTTGGAGACGAGGACCTCGACCGGGCCCTGCTCCGCCTCGACCTTGTCGAACGCGGCCTCGACGTCGGCCATGCTGGTGACGTCGCAGCGCACGCCGAACAGGCCCTCGGGCGGCTCCCCCGATCGGTAGGTGACCGCGACGGCGTCGCCGGCCGCGGCGAGTTCACGGGCGATCGCGAGGCCTATGCCGCGATTGCCCCCGGTGACGAGTACAGAGCGTGCCATGGCACCAGACGCTATCTCCTACCGGCGGGTATCCGGTTGTCCGGGTGGCACAAGATCACAGGGTTAGGATCGTGGACATGCGCCAGATCGATCCCGACTTCCTGGAGCTGCCGCTGCGGCAGCTGGCGGACGCCGCCCTGCAACGCGCCCGCGAGCTCGGCGCCGAGCACGCCGACTTCCGCCTCGAACGCGTCAGAGCCGAGACGCTCAGCCTTTATGACGCCCGGCTCGAAGGCGCCATGGACGCCGACGACCTGGGCTACGCCGTGCGTGTCGTCAAGGGCGGCACGTGGGGGTTCGCGGCGGGCATCCACCTGACCCCGGAGGCCGCCGCGGCCGTGGCCGAGCAGGCGGTGCGGGTGGCGGAGGTGAGCGCCCCGATCAACCGGGAGCCCATCGAGCTGGCGCCCGAGCCGGTGCACGCCGAGGCCGTGTGGGTGTCGGCCTACGACGTCGACCCGTTCGAGGTCTCCTCGGCCGACAAGGTGAGCCTGCTGGCCGACTGGTCGGCCGGCCTGCTGAAGGGCGCCGACCACGTGTCGGCGCGGCTGCTGCAGGTCAAGGAGCAGAAGTTCTACGCCGACACGGCCGGCACGGTCACCACGCAGCAGCGGGTGCGGGTGCACCCGAAGCTCAACGCGATGAAGGCGCACGAGGGCGGCTTCGACGACATGTCCACGCTCGCGCCGCCGGTCGGGCGCGGGTACGAATACCTGACGGGCACGGGCTGGGACTGGCAGGGCGAGCTGGCCAGGCTGCCCGAGCTGCTGGCCGAGAAGCTGGCGGCGCCCTCCGTCGAGGCGGGCGACTACGACCTGGTCATCGACCCGTCCAACCTGTGGCTGACGATCCACGAGTCGATCGGCCACGCGACCGAGCTGGACCGGGCGCTCGGCTACGAGGCGGCGTACGCGGGCACCAGCTTCGCCACGTTCGACCAGCTGGGCGAGCTGGTCTACGGCTCGCCGCTGATGAACGTGACCGGCGACCGCACGGTCACGCACGGCCTGTCCACGATCGGCTACGACGACGAGGGCGTGCAGGGGCAGAGCTTCGACATCGTCAAGGACGGCATCCTGGTCGGCTACCAGCTCGACCGGCGGATGGCCCTGATGAAGGGGCTCGGGCGGTCCAACGGGTGCGCGTTCGCCGACTCGCCGGGGCACATGCCGATCCAGCGCATGGCCAACGTGTCGCTGGCGCCCGCGCCGGACGGCCCCTCCACCGACGAGCTGATCTCGGGCGTGGAGCGGGGCGTCTACATCGTCGGCGACAAGAGCTGGTCGATCGACATGCAGCGCTACAACTTCCAGTTCACCGGGCAGCGGGCGTACAAGATCTCCCACGGGAAGCTGGCCGGGCAGGTCAGGGACTTCGCCTACCAGGCGACCACGACGGACTTCTGGCAGTCGATGGAGGCCGTCGGCGGGCCGCAGACGTACGTGCTCGGGGGCGCCTTCAACTGCGGCAAGGGCCAGCCGGGCCAGGTCGCGCCGGTCAGCCACGGCTGCCCGTCGGCGCTGTTCAGGGGCGTGCGGATCCTCAACACCGTTCAGGAGGGTGGCAAGTGACGCCTCAGGAGATGGTCGAGAAGGCCCTGGAGCTCTCGGCGAACGACGACTGCGTGGTGCTGGTGGACGAGGAGTCCACGGCCAACCTGCGGTTCGCGGGCAACACGCTCACCACCAACGGCGTCGCCCGCTCGGCCCGGCTGACCGTGATCTCGATCGCGGGGCAGGGCGTCGGGGTCGTTTCGCGGGCCGCCGTACGCGACGATCAGCTCGCGGACGTGGTGGCGGCGGCCGACGCGGCCGCGCGGGAGGCCCAGCCCGCCGAGGACGCCCGCGCCCTCGTCGAGGGCGTGCCGCAGTCGCCGCACTGGGGCTCGGCCGTCCAGCCGACCGACATCGGGGTGTTCGAGGGGTTCGCGCCCGCGCTCGGCGACGCGTTCGCGGCGGCGGAGGCGGGCGGCAGGAAGCTGTACGGGTTCGCGGAGCACTCGCTGACCTCGACGTTCCTCGGCACGTCGGCGGGCCTGCGGCTGCGCCACGACCAGCCGACCGGGCGCCTGGAGCTCAACGCCAAGTCGGGCGACCTGAAGCGCTCGGCGTGGACGGGCGTGTCCACCGAGGACTTCACGGACGTGGACGTCGCGGCGCTCGACTCCTCGCTGGCGCAGCGGCTGGAGTGGGCCAAGACCCGGGTCGACCTGCCGGCCGGGCGCTACGAGACGCTGCTGCCGCCCAGCGCGGTGGCCGACCTGATGATCTACCTGTTCTGGTCGGCGGGGGCCAGGGACGCGCTCGACGGGCGTTCGGTGTTCTCCAAGCCCGGCGGCGGCACGCGGGTGGGCGAGCGGCTGGGCACGCTGCCCGTCACGCTGTCGAGCGACCCGTCGGCCGCGGGCATCGCGTGCGCGCCGTTCGTCACGGCGCACGCCTCCAGCCGGCAGAGCTCGGTCTTCGACAACGGGCTCCCGCTGGGGCCGACCGACTGGATCAAGGACGGGAGCCTGGAGGCGCTGCTGCAGACCCGCTACTCGGCGGAGCTGAGCGGCCTGCCGGTGACGCCCCCGATCGACAACCTGATCATGTCGGGCCCCGACGGCGGCCGGTCCATGGAGGAGATGATCGCCTCCACGGAGCACGGGCTCCTCGTCACCTGCCTGTGGTACATCCGCGAGGTCGACCCGCAGACGCTGCTGGTGACCGGGTTGACCCGGGACGGCGTCTACCTGGTCGAGCACGGCGAGGTCGTGGGCGAGGTGAACAACTTCCGCTTCAACGAGAGCCCGGTGGACCTGCTCGGGCGGTTGACGGAGGTGGGCGCGGGCGGTCGCACCCTGCCCCGGGAGTGGAACGACTACTTCCAGCGCACGATCATGCCGGCGGTGCGGGTGCCCGACTTCAACATGTCGACGGTCAGCCAGGCCAGCTGACCATCCCGGCGGCCGCGCCCCTCCCGGGCGCGGCCCCGGTCATCAGCGGGCGGTCGTTCAGCGGGGGCCCAGGAGCGCGCCCAGGGCGTGGCTGAGGGCCTCGCCGAGGGTCTTGGTGCACGCCTCGTAACCCTCGTACGGGCCCCCGTACGGGTCGTACACCTCGAGCACCCGCCGCACGTCGCGCCGCTCGGCGGCCGACTCGACGATCGCCCGCGCCCGCTCGGCCGTGTCCGACCGGTAACGGCGGTGCCCCGCCCCGGCCGCCAGTTCGGCGAACTCCGGCAGCGTGAACGTCCTGCGCTCCGCCTGAGGGTCGATCCCGATGGCCACGGCCCGGTGCCCGGACTCCATCGTCAGGAGCAGATCGGCCGACCTGACCAGGTCGAGGTCCAGCATCCGGGCACGGTGCGCCCGGCCGTCCAGGCCCAGCCGGTGGAGGGCCGTGATCGCGTGGGGGGCCATCGGCTGGCCGACCAGCGCCTGAACCCCCGCGCTCCCCGTCGCCACGGGCAGGTGCGCGGAGTTGAGCATCGCCTCGGCGATCACCTGCGCCATGGCGGAACGGCAGATGTTCGCCGTGCACACCAGCAGGATCCGGAACTCAACACTCACACCGGCCAATCTAACCTCTCGCCTCCGGCGAGGGGCGGCGGGACGGCCCTCGATCCCCCCGGGCTCCCCCGGGGCCTGCACGGCCCCCTACGGCCGCCAGAGAGCCGTACACGGCCCGCGAGGTGTCCTTGAGGTCAGGCGTCCTCGAGGCGGAAGCCGACCTTCATGCCGACCTGGAAGTGCGCGACCTCTCCCGCGTCGAGGTATCCGCGGATCTCCGTCACCTCGAACCAGTCGAGGTGGCGCAGCGTCTGCGAGGCCCGCCTGATGCCGTTGCGGATGGCTTCGTCGACGCTCTCACCCGACGTTCCGACGATCTCGGTGACCCGGTACGTTCGATCCGTCATCTCCTCATCCTCCTTACTCGAAGGCCATGATCGCATGACCCCTGTTCCCGCACCGGGGCGCTGTCGCACCCTGCCTCTTCCAGGTCTACGGTGGAAGACATGAAGGGGTGGCGCAGGAGACCGGACGTCCACCAGGTCACGGACGCCAAGCCGTCGCTGACGGACGACATCCGCAAGCGCGAGATCGGCTACCTCATCAAGATGGGCATCCGGACGATCTGCCTGATCCTGGCGGTCGTGGTGCCGGTGCCGTGGCCGTACCGCCTGCTGTTCATCGCGGCGGCCGTCTTTTTGCCATACATAGCAGTAATCGGGGCCAATGAGAGAGGGAAGGCTGCCCCTCCGCCTACCTTTGAGACCCCTGAAGCTAACCAAACCGAGATACCGCTGCATCGACGCGAGATCGGGTCGTGACTAAGTCTTGACGCATCCCACGGGTTGTAGGTGTACGCTTTAGGCAAGCGCTCCGGTCCCCCGTCGGAGTGCTGGTGCCGGCGTTCCGGGCCCCCGTCGGAACGCCGATGACGCGACGCCGGGTGGTTTGCCCCCGTAACCACCCGGCGTCGCCCTTTCCCGGAACTATTGATCAGCGTGGCGACGCCGGCCGCAGTCCGATAGGGCCGCTTTCCCGAAACCGTTTGCACTCCCTCCCGCCTCGTTATTCACAGGAAATCTTCAGGCGGGAGGACGGCTTGACTTCAAGAGTTCGTTCGAGTGTCAGCTGTCTGTCAGCGTCTCGGCTGTGGCCTGTCCCCAGTTCTTCGCCAATGTGATCAGTTTCGCCGCCGCGTCGTCGGGGGCGGTCCCGGCGCCCTGGGCGAGGCCGAGCAGATACGCCGTCAAGGGCGCGGCCGGTCTGGCCACGCCGTGGGCGACCTCCTTGGTGAGGTCGAGAATCAGGTCGCGGTCCACGGTGGCCGGGTCGATGCCCAGCTCCTTGCAGGCCAGCGCGGTCCATTCGTTGAGCACGTGCATGCGAGCCTCCTCCAGGTCGTCCATTGTGTCGCAGTCGAACCACGGCCTTCCCGGCAACGCCAGCCGCACGGCTGTGAGGGGGCCGAGCAGGCCTTTGAGCGAGCGGCCCGGGTAGGCGGCGAGGGCTTCCTTGAGCCGGGCCGTCGGCCACACCCCGGCCAGCCACTGCTCCCGGCCGCCGTCATCCACCATCACCACCCCGCCGACCGCCCCTTCCTCGGGCGTCCGCTGGCGGGCGTCTCCGGCCGCCGGCGGCGCGGCACCCTCCGTCGCCCTGGTGGCGTGACGAGGCATCGCCGCTGCGGCGTCCTGAGGCGTCGGGTGGGCCGCTTGGCCGGGCATCGCAGGGCCGACGCCCGGCTCCGCTGCGCTCCCGGACGCTGACCGCGCCGCGCTCCCGGACGCTGACCGCGCCGCGCTCTCGGGCGTTGACCGCCCCGCGCTCTCGGGCGTTGACCGCGCCGCGCCTCCGGGCGCAGCTTCCGCGAAGTGGCCGGGCGCCGGGATGACGACGCTGCCGGACACCGGCCGCACCCTCTCACCGGACACCGGCCGCGCCGTCGCACCGAGCGTCGGGCGTGCGGCGTCAGCGGGCGTCGGCCCTGCGGCGTTAACGGACGTCGTAGATGCGGCGTCGGCGGGCGTCGGAGGTACGGCGTCAGCCGGCGTCGGGGGTGCGGCTTTGGTGGGCGGCTGGGGTGCTGGGGCTCCGGCCGGGATGGTCGGTGCGGCCGGGTGGGTGGTGGGTGGTCGGGTTGTGGCGGCGTTCAGGAGGGCGGTGACGTGGGGGGCGGTGATGAACGGCAGGTCGCCCGCGAGCACGACCACCCATGGGGCGGTGACCTCGTTCAGTCCGGCCGCCAGGGCCGGGACGGGGCCGCCTCCCGGCGGGTCCTCGCGGACGAACACCGCTCCGGGGATCGGGCGCCCGGGGCCGACGACGATCGTCGTGCGGGCGTCCGCGACGGCCGCCACCACGTGCTCGACCAGGGATCTGCCGCCCACGGTGAGGCCGGGTTTGTCCGCCCCGCCGAGCCGGCGCGCCTCTCCCCCGGCCAGGATCACCGCGTCGAAGGCCACCTGGCCCGGGCTCTCGGCCGAGGGCGTCACGTCGTCAGCCGCCGATGGCGGACATGGGCCGGGCCGGCTGGAGGAAGGACGGGTCGTCGATGCCGTGGCCGGCGCGCTTGCGGGCCACGGCGGCCATCCAGCGTTCGGCCAGCTCCTCGTCGGAGGCCCCCTCGCGCATGTACGTCTTCAGGTCGGACTCCTCCCTCGCGAAGAGGCAGTTGCGTACCTGGCCGTCGGCGGTGAGCCGGACCCGATCGCAGGACCCGCAGAACGGGCGCGTCACCGACCCGATCACCCCGACCCGGGCGGGCCCCCCGTCCACGAGGAACCGCTCGGCCGGCGCGCTGCCGCGCTCCTCCAGGTCGTCCGCCGTGAGGTCGAACGCGCCCGACAACCGGTCGAGGATCTCGTCGGCGTCGACCATGCCCTCGCGGGTCCAGCCGTGCTGGGCGTCGAGGGGCATCTGCTCGATGAAGCGCAGCTCGTAGCCCTGGTCGAGACACCAGCGCAGCAGCGGTACGGCCTCGTGGTCGTTGATGCCGCGCATGAGCACCGCGTTGACCTTCACGGGACGCAGGCCCGCCCCGTCGGCGGCGGCGAGGCCGGCGATCACGTCGGCGTGCCTGTCCCGGTGGGCGAGCCGCTTGAACGTGTCGCGGTCGAGCGTGTCGAGCGAGACGTTGACCCGGTCGAGCCCGGCGGCGGCCAGCGGCCCGGCCAGCCGGGCCAGCCCGATGCCGTTGGTGGTCAGCGAGACCTGCGGCCTGGGGGTCAGGGCGGTGGTGCGGGCGACGATGTCGACCAGCTCGCGCCTGATGAGGGGTTCGCCACCGGTGTAGCGCACTTCGGTGATGCCCAGGCGTTCGACGCCTATGGTCACGAGGCGGACGATCTCGTCGGCGGTGAGGAGCTGCGCGTTGGGCAGCCAGTCGAGGCCTTCCGGGGGCATGCAGTACGTACAGCGCAGGTTGCACTTGTCCGTGAGGGACACCCGCAGATCCGTCGCCACCCGTCCGAACGAGTCTCGCAACATGGGGCGTCACCTCCTGTTCGTTCGCCAGAGGGCCAGACTACGACGCCCGTCGGGCGGCGCTCAAAATCACTCCTTCACCGCACGACAACGCTTTGCCCGCTAGATCGATTCCACACGAACGGATCAGAGCGGCGGGAGAGGCCGCCGCGTCCCCCTGTTCATCCCGCCGCCTCGTACCACGCCTCGCGGGCGTGCATCAGGTCGGCCAGGTGGTTTCTCGACCACTCGCAGCCCGCGTTCATGGGTCCGATGAGGCTGCGCCCGAGGTCGGTCAGTTCGTACTCGACGCGCGGCGGGATCTCGTCGTACGCGGTGCGGGTGAGGAAGCCGTCGCGCTCCATGGCGCGCAGGGACTCGGTGAGGACCTTCGGGGTGATGCCGCGCAGCGTGGTCTGAAGCTCCTTGAAGCGACGTGGGCCCGATTCCAGGCAACGGATGAGCTTCGCGGTCCACTTGTCGCCGATGCGAATCGGCGCGGCTACCGGAGGGCAGCCGGTGAACATGTCCGGATCGAGTGGCTCGGCCATCCCGACATCGTAGGTAACTATCGTTGCGGAAAGCGATATCTCACCCTTTACCGTCTCCGCTGAGCGGCCGGTCCGGACAGGCCGGCCCAGGCAGAAGGGTGTGGTGAAGGTGAGCAAGATCGTCGTTTTCGGTGCCGGTGGGCGGGCCGGGGTGCGCGTGGTCGCCGAGGCGGTCGGGCGGGGGCACGAGGTGACGGCCGTCGTCCGGGATCCCGGGAAGTACGCGGGCGTGTGGGATTCCTCCGGGCCGGGTCAGTCCGTGGGGCGGGTGCGGGTGGTGGCCGGGGATGTCACCGACCTCGCCGGCGTGGCGGAGGTCGCGGCCGGGCACGACGCGGCCGTCCAGGTGGCGGCCCGGCTGGACATGTCGTCGGAGGAGTTCTACACGGCGGCGGCCCGGGCGCTGGCCGGCGGGCTGCGGAAGGCTGGGGTGTCCCGGCTGGTGGCGGTCGGGATCGGGAGCCTGCTGGAGGTGTCGCCGGGGGTTCGGCTCGTGGACACGCCGGACTTCCCGGCCGAGGCGCGGGCGTTCTCGCTGGGGCATGCGGCGGAGCTGGAGGTGTTCGAGGGGTCGGGGCTCGACTGGGTGGTGCTCGCGCCGCCGCCCGTGTTCCTCGATGAGGCGGCGTCCCGGACCGGGCGGTACCGGATCGGGGGCGGGGAGGTACCGGCGCTGGAGCCCGTGTTCTCGTTCGCCGATCTGGGGGTGGCGGTGGTGGACGAGGTCGAACGGCCCCGGCATCACCGCGTCCAGGTCGCCGTGTCGTACTAGACACCGCCGGTTCCCGCGCTCAGGGCGTCTAGGGAGGTAGTGGGAATCGCGATGTCGGGAGAAAGGGGCGGGAATGGGAAACGCCCGGCCGGAGAGGCCGGGCGTTTCGGGGTGGATCAGCGGCGGCCGACGACCTTGACCCAGTCCTTGCCCTCCGCCGGGGAGAGCGAGCGGGAGCCCTCGAAGACCGCGCGCCACGTACCCGACGTGCGGGCCGGAACCCGCGTCGAGAAGTAGCCCTTGCCGCTGGTCCTGATGGTGTCCACGTACTCCCAGCGGCCGCTGCCGTCAGGCTGGAAGAGGATCACGATCCGCTTCCAGGCCAGACGGTGCCAGCGCTCCGAGTCCTTGCAGTAGTCGGCGTTGTGCACCGAGACGAGGCCACTGATGTAGTCCTCGTCGCACTGCACGGAGAGCTTGCCCTCGAGAGTGATGGGCCGGCCCCGCCATGCGGGCTCGGGGTTCGCGTCGAACTGCAGGCTCGTGTAGCCCGCGACATCCGGGTCCAGGCCCGGGTCCGGGTCCGCGAGGGCGGGCGAGGCGGCGGTCGCCACCATCGTCGCGCCCAGGGCGGCAGCCGCCAGGCCGGCGGCTAGACGTCGCATCTTCAAAATGGAATTCCTTCCCCGTCTCGAACGCGACCCCAAGACGGGGCCACGTCAACGCCAATGACGCGTAAGGGTAAGGAAAAGTTGTGGTAAAGCTGATCACAATTCCGCAACGGCGGTTTAAGGCCGTGCTATAGGCATCTTTTCGGCTATTGCGTAATTTGTCGGGACTTGGAGGCGTCTGAGGCGTAGTGTCCCGTTCCGGGATAGCGGACGCGCCAGAAGCCCCCCGAGCGGCCCGTAACCGTCGCCTCGAAGGTGCCGGAGGCGTCCGTCGTCGTCTGCCCTATCCGCTCCCAGGCCGAGGCCTCGTCGCCGCGCCACAGGATCTCCAGCCGCTGCCTGGCGAACGGGCCGTAGTCGGTGTAGCCGCGCGGGTCCACCCGCCGGAGCGAGCCGCGCAGGCGTACCAGATCCGAGCCTTCGAGCTTGTCGGCCCGCACCGACGAGAGCTTCGTGTCCCGCCTGAACTGGAACGACGCGTATTCGGTGACCGTCGCCCCGCCCGCTCCCCTGGCGGTGGCGGTGATCGTCCAGATGCCGGTCGGGTAGTAGCGGTTCAGCTGCTTGTCGGGCAGGAAGCGCCAGGTCTCCCAGCCGTTCGCCATGCGGGCCGGCGGGCCGGATCCCGGTCCCGCGGTGCGCCAGGTCAGCTGCGGCAGGGCTCCCTCCAGGGCCTGCTCGGCTTCCTGCGGCGCTTGGGCCGCTTTCCGGGCGAGCGACGGGGCCTGGCTGGGCGCCGGAGCGAGCACGGGAGGGGGTGCCTGAACGGGCACCTGAACGGGAGCTTGAACGGGTGCTTGAGCGGGTGCTTGGGCGGGCGCGGGTGC
>NZ_JBIEIS010000136.1:0-1021 GCF_043496855.1 Nonomuraea sp. JJY05 | reverse complement strand
CTGTCCTCGATCCACATCGAGGAGCACGAGGTCGACGCCCGCGACACCAAGCTGGGCCCCGAGGAGATCACCCGGGACATCCCCAACGTCTCCGAGGAGGTCCTGGCCGACCTGGACGAGCGCGGCATCATCCGCATCGGCGCCGAGGTCGTCCCCGGTGACATCCTCGTCGGCAAGGTCACGCCCAAGGGCGAGACCGAGCTGACGCCGGAGGAGCGGCTGCTGCGCGCGATCTTCGGTGAGAAGGCCCGCGAAGTGCGCGACACCTCGCTGAAGGTGCCGCACGGCGAGCAGGGCAAGGTCATCGGCGTGCGCGTGTTCTCCCGCGAGGAGGGCGACGAGCTGCCGCCGGGTGTCAACGAGCTGGTCCGCGTCTACGTGGCCCAGAAGCGCAAGATCACCGACGGCGACAAGCTGGCCGGCCGGCACGGCAACAAGGGCGTCATCTCCAAGATCCTGCCCGTGGAGGACATGCCGTTCCTGGAGGACGGCACCCCGGTCGACATCATCCTCAACCCGCTGGGCGTGCCCGGCCGGATGAACGTCGGCCAGGTGCTGGAGACCCACCTGGGATGGATCGCCGCCCGCGGCTGGGACATCTCCGGCATCGAGGAGGCCTGGGCCGAGCGGCTGCGTGACAAGGGCTTCGAGAAGGTGGCCCCGCGCACCAACATGGCCACGCCGGTCTTCGACGGTGCCCACGAGGAGGAGATCGTCGGTCTCCTCGACAACACCATCGCCAACCGCGACGGTGACCGGATGGTGCAGGCGACGGGCAAGGCCCAGCTGTTCGACGGTCGTTCCGGTGAGCCGTTCCCGTATCCGATCTCGGTCGGCTACATCTACATTCTCAAGCTGCTGCACCTGGTCGACGACAAGATTCACGCGCGTTCGACGGGTCCGTACTCGATGATCACCCAGCAGCCGCTGGGTGGTAAGGCGCAGTTCGGTGGTCAGCGCTTCGGTGAGATGGAGGTGTGGGCGCTGGAGGCCTACGGCGCCGCCTACGCCCTGCAGGAGC
>NZ_JBIEIS010000135.1:0-1028 GCF_043496855.1 Nonomuraea sp. JJY05 | reverse complement strand
TAGGCCGTGTTTCATAAGGATCTTTGGGGCTTGCGGCGTGTCGATGATCGTGAAAAGTAGAGGTCTCCGGTAGTTGGTTCAACGACCAAGAAGAGCCAAGTACCGGAGACCTCGTGGCCAGCGTAGCGGTGACGAGGCGGCACGACCTCACTGACGCGCAGTGGGCGGCGCTGGAGCCGCATCTACCTGCCGCATCGGGCAAGGGGCGTCCGCCGAAGTGGAGCAGGCGGCAGTTGATCGACGGGATCCGGTGGCGGATCCGGACCGGAGCGCCGTGGCGGGACGTGCCGGCCTGCTACGGCCACTGGTTCACCGTGTACGGCTTGTTCCGGCGCTGGCAGCGGGAGGGGATCTGGGCCCACATCCTGGCGGCGTTGCAGGCGTGTGCGGACGCTGCCGGGAAGATCGGCTGGACGGTGAGCGTGGACTCCACCATCGCCCGGGCTCACCAGCACGCCGCCGGAGCACGCAGGCAGGGTCACCTGCAGAAGGAGCCGCCCGGTGGGGTGCACAGCGAGCCAGCCGATCATGCGCTGGGGCGCTCGCGCGGCGGGCTGACCACCAAGACCCATCTGGCTTGTGAGCAGGGCCGCAAGCTGCTGGCTGCGGTGGTGACCGCTGGGCAGCGGGGCGACAGCCCGCAGTTCATCCCGGTGCTGGGCAAGATCCGGGTGGCCCGCCTCGGTGGCGGCCGTCCCAGGACCCGCCCGGACCGGGTCCTGGCCGACAAGGCCTACACCAGCAAGGCCAACCGGACTCATCTGCGCCGGCGTGGGATCAAGGCGTGCATTCCGAGCAAGGCCGACCAGGACGCTCACCGGCGAGCCAAGGGATCGAAGGGAGGTCGCCCGCCCGCCTTCGATCCCGCGTTCTACCGGCTGCGTCACGCTGTGGAGTGCGGCATCAACCTGCTCAAAGGCAACCGCGGCATGGCGACCCGTTACGACAAGCTCGCCGTCCGCTACGAAGCCGTCGTCATCATCGCTGCGATCAATCAGTGGCTCAAGGCCTTATGAAACACGGCCTAG
>NZ_JBIEIS010000134.1:0-1040 GCF_043496855.1 Nonomuraea sp. JJY05 | reverse complement strand
GTCGGCTTCGTCGGGCAGATCGCCCCGATCTCCGGGCCCGTGCTCGGCGGCGTGCTGATCGACACCTGGGGCTGGCGCTGGGTCTTCTTCGTCAACGTGCCGCTCATCCTGGTCTCGATGGCCATGACGTGGCGGTGGTTCCCCCGGGACGAGGAGCGCGACGAACGTCGTCTCGACCTTGTCGGGCTGCTCCTGCTGCCGGCCGCAGTGATCGCCCTGCTGCACGCGCTGACCGGGCTGGAGACGCAGGCCGGGATCGGGGCCGCGGCCCTGACGGCGGCGGCAGGAGCCGGGCTCCTGGCCGCGTTCATCACGCGCTCGCTGCGCCGGGCCGAGGCGAGCCTGCTCGACCTGCGGCTCTTCGCCGATCGCTCCTTCCGGTCGGGGACGGTCATGATGTTCGTCCTCGGCGTCACGAGCTGGGGGCCGATGTTCCTGTTGCCGCTGTACTACCAGCGACTGCACAACCTGTCCGCGCTCGACGCCGGCCTCGCCCTCGCTCCCCAAACCCTCGGGATCGCACTGGCGTCCCTGCTGGCCGGACGGTACGCCGACCGCCTGCCGCCGCGTCCGCTGGCCCTGGCCGGGATGGCCGCGGCCACCATGGGCACCCTTCCGTTCGTCTTCGCCACCGCTGACACCGACACTCTCCTGCTGAGCGTGGCGTTGCTCCTGCGCGGAGTCGGATTCGGCGTCGCCGGCCTGCCCGTCAGCGTCGCCGTCTACCGCACCCTGCGCCCGGCCGCCATCCCGCACGCCACCAGCGCCAGCACCATCGTGCAGCGGATCGGCGCCGCCGCCGGCACCGCGCTGATGGCCGTCATCCTCCAGGCCGGCGGCTTCGCCCCAGCGCTGACGTGGATGTTCATCCTCACCGCGAGCGGCCTGGTCATGGCCGCAAGCCTGCCCGGCCGCAAATGATCGGCACCTGCCGAACCCACCAAGGACGAATTCATGATCAAAGTAGGCATCATCATCGGCAGCACCCGCCCGGGACGCAACGGCGAGGCCGTGGCCCACTGGATTCACGACCTGGCGAC
>NZ_JBIEIS010000133.1:0-1142 GCF_043496855.1 Nonomuraea sp. JJY05 | reverse complement strand
TGGTCAGCTCCCGCAGCTGCGGGCAGTCCAGCTCGTGCCCGGCCCGCACCGCCAGCTCCACCAGCGCCGCGCCCGGCACCACCACCCGGCCGTTGACCTGGTGATCGGCCAGCCAGGGCTGCGACGTGAGGGACAGGCGGCCGGTGAAGATGACCGACGCGCCGCCGGCCACCTCGGTCATCGCGCTCCACAGCGGATGCTCGATGGCGCCCAGCCCGGCGGCGTCCACATCGCCGGACTCCAGGCTGGCCGGCACCCAGTACCGCTGGTGCTGGAAGGAGTAGGTGGGCAGGTCGACGTGTGCGGCCGGGGCCAGCACCGCCGTCCAGTCCACGGCGATGCCTTGGGTGTACAGCCGACCCAGCGCCTCGACCAGGGCGCGAGCCTCGTCGCGGTCCTTTCGGGTGGCGGGGATGAACACACCATCGGCGATGCTCTGCTGAGCCAGCCCCGTCAGCACCCCGTCCGGACCGACCTCCAGGAAGCAGTCAGCCTCCGCGGCCGTCACCCCGTCAGCGAACCGCACGGCCTGCCGCACGTGCTCCACCCAATAGCCCGGGGTGGTCAGCTGCCCCGGCTCAGCCAGCCGGCCAGTGAGGTTGGAAACGATCGCGACCGTCGGCTCGTGGTAGGTCAGCCCGGAGATGGCCTCCTCAAAGGAAGCCAGCATCGGCTCCATCAACGGCGAATGGAAAGCGTGCGAGACCCGCAACCTGCGCGTCCGAACGCTGACCCGCTCCTCGATCTGCGTGATCACCTCTTCGTCCCCGGAGATCACCACGGCTGCGGGGCCGTTGACCGCCGCTATCCCGACCCGGTCTCCCAGCAGGGGCACAACCTCCGCCTCAGGTGCGGCGATCGCCAGCATCGCGCCACCGGTCGGGAGGGCCTGCATCAGCCGGGCCCGGGCCGCCACCAGGGCGCATGCATCGGCCAGGGAGAAGACCCCGGCCACGTGCGCGGCGGCGATCTCCCCGATCGAATGACCGACCAGCACATCGGCGCGGACCCCGAAGGATTCCAGCAGCCGATACAAGGCGACTTCGAAGGCGAACAGCGCCGGTTGGGTCATCCCGGTCTCGTTCAACACCCCGTCCGGGTCGTTGAACATCACCTCGCGGATCGGCAGCAGCCGATCGATC
>NZ_JBIEIS010000132.1:0-1145 GCF_043496855.1 Nonomuraea sp. JJY05 | reverse complement strand
GGCGGACTTCGACGCCCAGCTGGCCATGCGCACCCAGACCCCGGAGGGTCCCTCCGACAAGCCGTGGGAGCAGGCCATTGCCCCGAAGATGACGGACACGGCCAAGTACAAGAAGGACGGGCCATACCACCTGTGCTTCTCCAACGCGGCGGTCAACAACCCCTGGCGGCAGGTCGGCTGGAAGACGATGCAGGCTGAGGCCGGCCTGCACAAGGAGATCACCAAGTTCACCGCGCTGGATGCCGAGGGCAAGGACGACAAGCAGATCTCCGACATCGCCGAGCTGCAGGCCAAGGGCTGCGACGCGCTGATCGTCTCGCCGAACACCACGGCCACGCTCACCCCGGCCGTGACGGCCGCCTGCGGGAAGGTGCCCGTCATCGTGTTCGACCGGGGTGTGGAGACGGACTGCCCGGTGACGTTCATCAAGCCGATCGGCGGCTACGCCTTCGGCGCCGACGCCGCCGAGTTCCTGGTCGAGAAGGTGCCGGCCGGCGGGAAGGTGCTGGCGCTGCGCATCCTGCCCGGCGTGGACGTGCTGGAGACCCGCTGGTCGGCGGCCAAGGTGGTGTTCGACAAGAGCAAGGTCCAGGTCGTGGGGGTGGAGTTCACCGACGGCGACGCCGCCAAGACCAAGAGCATCGTCAGCGACTACATCCAGCGGCACGGCAAGATCGACGGCGTCTGGATGGACGCGGGCGCCACGGCGGTGGCGGCGATCGAGGCGTTCGAGGACGCGGGCCTGCCGGTGCCGCCGATCAACGGCGAGGACCAGCAGGACTTCCTGCAGAAGTGGAAGGACGCCAACCTCACCGCCATCGCCCCCACGTATCCGACCTACCAGTGGCGCACCCCGATCATCGCCGCGCTGAAGATCCTCAAGGGCGAGGAAGTGCCCAAGATGTGGAACCTGCCGCAGCCGAAGGTCACCAGCGAGAACCTGTCGACCTACCTCAAGCCCAACATGCCGCCGCTGCACTACGCGCTGTGCGGGTGCGAATCCCTGCCCGGATTCCCGGAGACCTGGGGCGGGAAGAAGAGCTGATCGGCTCCTTCCAGGACCGACGACGAAGAGGGACGCCATGTTCTCCATCGGAGTGAACACCTGGGTCTGGGTCTCCCCGCTGACCGACGACGACCTGGCG
>NZ_JBIEIS010000131.1:0-1170 GCF_043496855.1 Nonomuraea sp. JJY05 | reverse complement strand
CCGGTCCAGAACCGCGGGGCGTTGCGAGCGGACGGGATCGGCTTCTGGCAGGTCGCGGTCACGTCCTTGCACGCCCAGTCGACGCCGGTGAACTCTCCCCAGGTCCAGTGGAGGTCGAGGATGGGCGTGATGCCGTTGGCGACCAGGAGGTTCACGTAGTCCTTGACCTGCTGCTGGTATGCGGCGCCGCTGGGCGAACCGTTGGTGCCGAGCCAGCACTCCTCGTTCAGCGGGATGCGGAGGGCGTGGATGTTCCAGGTCTTCATCGCGTTGACGGAGGTCTGGTCGACCGGCCCGCCGTCCCACATCCCCTTGCCCTGCACGCAGGCGAACTCGCCGCTCGAGCGGTCCACGCCCAGCAGCCGGTACGGCTTGCCCTTCGCAGTAACGATCTTGTTGCCCTGGACGTGCAGCTGCGGAGCCGGCGTCTTGGGCGGGTCGATGATGGTGCCGTCGCACTTCACCCCGTTGACGGAGATCGAGGCGGGCACGGGATTGGCGTCGCTCCACGAACCGTTGAAGCCGAGGCCCACCGAGCCCTTGGTCGCAACCTCGCTGTTCCAGCTCAGGCTCTTGGCGGTGACGTGGGTGCCGGACTGGGACCAGTCGGCGCTCCAGCCCTGATTGACGCGCTGGCCGGCGGCGGGGAAGTCGAACTCCAGAGTCCACGTTGTCAGGCGGTCACCCAGGTTGGTGAAGGAGACTTCGGCTCCGAATCCACTTCCCCATTGGCCGGTGACGGTGTACTTGGCCGTGCAGCCGGTGGCGGCGGTCGCCGCCGGGCCGGTGACGAGCCCGGCGACGGTGAGGGCGGCAGTCGCCACCGCGGATAAGATCGTGCGAACTTTCATCGGGGGGTGTCCTCTCTGTGGTCGTACGGCGGTGCGGAGCCGGCGGCGACCACGTCCGCCGGGTCGAAATCGAAGGTGCGGCCGCGCGCGTCCGGGTCGGGTGCGGCGGCGGCCAGCAACTTGGTGTAAGGGTGGCGCGGATCGAGGATCACCTCATCGGCCGGCCCCCGCTCCACGACCCGCCCTCGGTAGAGCACGAGGATGTCGTCGGCGAAGTGCCGCGCGGTGGCCAGGTCATGGGTGATGTAGAGGATGGCGAGATCCTCCTCCTGCTGCAGCCGGGCCAGCAGGTTGAGCACGTCGAGCCGGATGGAGACGT
>NZ_JBIEIS010000130.1:0-1217 GCF_043496855.1 Nonomuraea sp. JJY05 | reverse complement strand
GGGTCTGTACGGTCACTGGCTCTGGCCCACTTTCGGTGGTGACGGAAAGTGATAGCTCGTGTCGGTCCATCGCTATCTCGGCGTGCCGTGCCAGCGTGACGTCGGTGTGACGTAAAAGATCTTGCAGGGCAAGTGTTCCCGCAATTGGCCGACCTGGTCATCAACGGCGTTCAGGCCGGGCCCGGAGCGATCGTGGTGCATGTCGCGTCCCGGAACAGGCCGGTGGCGTGTCCCGGCTGCGGAGCAGTCGGGCGGGTGCACGGCTATGTGGATCGGCAGCTGGCTGACCTGCCGTTGGGCGGGCAGCGGGTGCTGGTGCGGCTGCGGTTTCGGCGGCTGAGGTGCGCGAAGGTGGGGTGTGAGCGGCAGACGTTCCGGGAGCCGCTGCCTGGGCTGGCCGAGCCGTATCAGCGCCGCACGATCGCCTTGACGACGCAGGTGGGGGCGGTGGTGCGGGAGCTGGCCGGGCGGGCAGCGTCTCGGCTGCTGGCCGTGCTGGGAGTCGGGATGTCGCGGCAGAGCGCGATCCGGTCGTTACTGCGCCTGCCGCTGCCGGTCCGTCCGGTGCCGGCGGTGATCGGGGTGGACGACTTCGCGCTCCGCAAACGGCACCGCTACGCCACGGTGATCATCGACGCGATCACGCGGGAACGGGTCGATGTGCTCGCCGATCGTCAGGCCGACACCCTGGAGGCGTGGCTACGTGCCCACCCCGGTGTACGGGTGGTGTGCCGCGACAGCAGCGGCTCCTACGCCGAGGCGATCCGCCGGGCCCTGCCGGACGCGGTGCAGGTCGGTGATCGCTGGCATATCTGGCACAACTTGGCCGAAGCCGTGGTGAAGGAGGTCGCCGCGCACTCGGTCTGCTGGGGCAAGACCGGCCCGCCACCGAAAGAAGGGGTACGATCCGCCACCACGCGCGAGCGCTGTCAGCAGGTTCATGCCCTGCTCAACCAGGGTGTCGGGCTGCTGGAATGCGCCCGCCGCCTGGGCCTGGCGCTCAACACCGTCAAGCGCTACGCCCGGGTCAGTCAACCCGAACGGCTGGTGCGCGTGCCGAAGTACCGGCCCACGCTCGTCGACCCGTTCCGCGATCATCTGCGCCAACGCCGGGCCGAAGATCCCGCCGTCCCGGTCCAGCAACTCCTCGTCGAGATCAAGAACCTCGGCTACACCGGCAGCCAGAACCTGCTCTACCGCTACATCACCCAAGGCCG